>NZ_JAVRHT010000010.1:0-97888 GCF_031846415.1 Rubrivirga litoralis
GTGGACCCGGCCGTCGGGCTCCTGCTCCGGGCCACGGCCGCCTCCAGCCGCGGCGCCGCCGCGCTTGGCTACCCCGCCACCCCGCCCCCCGCGGCCTGCGCGGACAGCGCCCCGGAGCCCGACGACCGGTGGGCCGGCGCGGGCGGGGCGGACAGCGTCCGCGCCCTCCTCCGCGCCGAGGCCCCGGCCCTCCGGCGCTACGTGTCTACGATCGCGCCGTCCCCGCCGCCGCGCCCGCGGCTCCGCCTGGTCCGCTAGCGCCCGCGAGCGGGGCGGGGTGGTCTCTGTGGGCGGGGCGGGGTGTTGGGGCGAGAGAGCGCCGCGACCACGCCGCCTCCTGGTTTTTTTGCACCCGGCCGCTTAAGCGCTCGGCGCGGGGCCGGATAACAGGGGAGTGCGGCGGCGCCCCCGGCGGCCCCGCAACGACCCGCCCCGCCCCCCGGCCCCCATGGAGAAGTCCACCCCGATCGGCCTCGTCGCCGCCTGCGTCCTCGTCTTCGGCACGATCCTCATGGGGGACGGCTGGCAGACGTTCGTCGACGTCCCGTCGATCGTCATCGTGGTCGGGGGGACGGTCGCCGCGCTCCTGGCCGCGTTCACGCTCGAGCAGGTCAAGGGCGTGCCGGGCGCACTGAAGTCGCTCTTCGGGTACACCCCGCCCGCGCTCGACGGGCTCATCGCCGAGTTCGTCGAGCTCGCCCGGCTCGTCCGCCGCGACGGGCTCCTCGCCCTCGACCGCCGGCTCGGCGAGACCGAGGACGACCTGACCCGGTTCGGGCTCGAGATGGCCGTCGACGGGATCGGCCCCGAGGAGGTCGACGACCTCATGCAGACGCGGATCGACCGGGATGTGGGCGGGGCCATGTTCCTGGTCAAGTTCTTCAACACGGCCGGCACCTACGCCCCGGCGTTCGGGATGGTCGGGACGCTCATCGGGCTCATCCAGATGCTCCAGAACCTCAGCGACCCCACGGCCATCGGGCCGGCCATGGCCGTCGCCATGATCACGACGTTCTACGGCGCGTTCCTCGCCAACGCCGTCTTCCTCCCGCTCGCGAACAAGCAGAAGGAGCAGGCCGAGGTCCTCATCAAGCAGTGCGACGTGACACGTGAGGGCGTGCTCGGGCTCGTCCGCGGCGACAGCCCGACGCTCATGGAGCGCCGGCTCCGCCAGTACGTCGGCGGCGAGGGCGGGGAGGCCGAGGCGCCCCCGGCCGACATGAAGCTGGCCGCCTAGCGCGCCGCCCCGCCCGCACCGACCCGTCGCGCCCGACGCCGCCCCCGCCCGATGCCCCGCCGCCCCCGCCGCCCGCCGCCCGAAGACGACCAGCCGACGGCCCCGTTCTGGATGGCCACCTTCAGCGACATGGTCACGCTGCTGCTGGCCTTTTTCGTGATGCTCGTGGCCATGTCCGAGGTCGAGGTCAAAAAGTTCGAGGAGGCCCTGAGCTACTTCCACGGGCACACCGGGATGCTCCAGAACGAGATGGCCCTCGTGGCCGGCCCGACGACGCCGGCCACGGCCGAGAACCAGGCGGTCCAGCAGGCCGAGCGCTACGAGGAGCTTCTAGAGCGGCTGGAGGAGGCCGGGCTGAGCGACGCCGTCGAGGTCTCGCTCACGACCGAGGGCGTCCACGTCACGATGCTGGACTCGGTCATGTTCGCGTCCGGGACGTCGGCCCTGCTCCCCGACGCCGAGCGCGTGCTGGCCGCGCTCGCCGCCGTCGTCGCCCCCGACGTCCAGAGCGTGTCGGTCGAGGGCCACACCGACTCCGTGCCCATCCAGACGGCGACGTACCCGTCGAACTGGGAGCTCTCGACGGCCCGCGCCGCGTCGGTCGTCCGGTTCCTGCTCGCCCACGAGGGCGCCCTCGCGCCCGACCGCTACCGGGCCGCGGGCTACGCCGAGTTCCGCCCCCGCGACTCGAACGCGACCGCGCCCGGGCGCGCCCGCAACCGCCGTGTCACCATCCTTATCAGCACCGTCCCATGGCCGACGTCGTCGACCCCGATTCGCCCGTAGAGGCGCCCAAAAAGCGCAAGATCCTCCTGATCCTCCCCGTCGTCGCGCTCCTGCTGGGCGGCGGCGGCGGCTACTACCAATACCAACAGGCGACGGTCTCGGACGAGCCCGCCGCCGAGGAGGCGGCGGAGCTGATCGAGTACGGCCAGTTCGCCAAGGTCGACGGGATCATCGTCAACCCGGCCGAGTCGGGCGGGCGGCGCTACCTCATGGTCGACCTCGCGCTCGAGGCGGCCGACGAGGAGACGCTCGCCGAGGTGGGCGCCCACGAGGTCGTCATCCGCGACGCCATCGTCCGCCTCCTCGGCGAGCGGACGGTCGACGAACTGGCGGCCGTCTCGGGACGGGCGGCGCTAAAGGACACGATCCGGGCACACGTGAACGGGATCGTCACGGGCGAGATCGACCGGCTCTACTTCACGCAGTACGTGCTCCAGTAGACGTCCCACAGCGGCGCCGCCCCGCCTCACGGCGAGGGCGGGGCGGGCACGTCCGGCGCCACGGGCGGGGTGGACACCTACGGCGCTCCGGCGCGCGGACCGCCCCGCCCCACGGCGAGGGCGGGGCGGTCGGGCTCCGCGGCGTGCTCCCACGGCGAGGGCGGGGCGGCGGGCTGACTACGCCACGGTCACGGCCGGGACCGGGCTCACCGCTGCCAGCCGCCGGTCACCCGTCACCAGCAACGCGCAGGAAGGCGTGCGTGCGCCCGCTGAACGGCCCGCCCGCAAGTCCGTGCCCGGACGTCCCGCCCCGCCCGCGCGTGACGGCTCCCCGTGCCCCACCCCGCCCCGCCCTCTCCAGGCCGCCCCGAAATGCACCGCCCCGCCCGCTGGAGCAGCGGGGCGGGGCGGACTCGGACCAGGCGGCTCCGGGCGGGGTGGAGCCGGGCGGGGCGGCGGCGCTACGAGACGCGCGACGGGCCGCTGGGGAAGATGACGTGGTGCGAACGCTGCGCCTCGCTCTGCTTCGCGGTGAGCGCCTGGCGCACGACGTCCATCAGCTCGTCGACGGCGAACGGCTTGGCGAGGTAGTAGTCGGCCCCGGAGATCCGGCTCCGGCTCTCGCCGAACGGGCTCGCGTTGCCGGTCATCATCACGATCGGGACGCCCTTCGTCTCGGGCCGCTCGCGGAGGGCCTGGGCCGTCGCGTAGCCGTGGCCGTTCCGCATGTGGACGTCGCAGAGCACGAGGTCGGGGCGGCGCTCGCGGGCGAGCTCGAGGCCCTCGACGCCGCTCGACGCCGTCAGCACCTCGTGCTCGCTCTGCTCGAGCACGAAGGAGACCGTGTTCGAGAACAGCTCGTCGTCGTCGATGATCAGGATGGTCGCGGGCATGGCGTGGCGTGGGGGGTGGGAAGGCGAGAGGCAGGCGGCGCGGGCGGGGTGGCGAGGACCTCGTCGAGGGCCTGGAGGAGGGCGCCGGCCTGGAACGGCTTGGGGAGGAAGCCGGCAAAGCGGGCGCCGCCCGCCGCGGCCTCGTCGGGCGTCGTGAGCCCGCTCATCCCGATCACCGGGAGGCCCGGATCGCGCTCGTTCAGCGCACGGGCCAGCGCTGGGCCGTCCATGACCGGCATCATCATGTCGGTGAGGACCGCGCAGACGGGGCCGTGGGCGTCGAGCTGGTCGAGGGCGTCGGCGCCGTGGGCGGCCGGGACCGGGCGGTAGCCGTGGGACGCGAGGACGCCGCAGGCCGCGTCGCGCATGGCCGCGTTGTCGTCGACCACCAGGACCGCCCCGCCCGCGTCGGCCAGGGGCTCGGCCGCCCCGCCCCCGGACACCTCGGGCGGGGCGGTCGCCTCGGCCGCCGGGAGGAACACGTCGAACCGAGTCCCCGCCCCCTCGGCGCTCTCGACTACGACGAACCCGCCGTGCCCCTTGACGATGCCGACCACGTTGGCCAGGCCGAGCCCGGTGCCTCCTTCCTTCGTCGTAAAGAACGGGTCGAACACCCGGTCGAGCACGTCGGGCGGCATGCCCACGCCGGTGTCCGAGACGGTGACGCGGACGAAGCGGCCCACGCGCCCGTCCCGGTACCGCTCGGCCTCGGCCGCGTCGACAGTGCGGTCCTCGACGGCGACCGCGAGCGCGCCCCCGCTCGGCATCGCGTCGCGCGCGTTGATGGTCAGGTTCATCAGCACCTGGTGGAGCTGCGTCGGGTCGGCGACGACGTGCGGGAGGTCGTCGGCGACCGCGAGGTCGAGGGCGACGTTCGACGGGAGCGTCTCCTGGAGGATCTGGCCGACCTCGTCGACGAGCGGCACGACGGACACCGGCGCCCACTCGCCGCGCGCCCCGCGCATGTAGCTGAGGAGCTGGCGGACGAGGCCGGCCCCGCGCGTGGCCGCGCTCTCGAGCGTGCCCAGGAGCTTGCGCGTCGCGTCGTCGTCGCCGGCCCGCATCGCGAGCAGCTGGAGCGACATGAGGATCGGGCCGAGCACGTTGTTGATGTCGTGGGCGATGCCGCCCGCGAGCCGGCCGAGGTCCTCGACGCGGCGCGCCCGGAGCAGGAGCGCCTTCCGCTCGCTCACGTCCGTGTTAACGACGAGGATCGAGCCCAGGTCGTCACCCTCGCCCTCGACGAACGTCCACCGGCTCTCGACGACGATGTCGGTGCCGGCCCGCGTCCGCTGGCGGAGCTCGCCGGCCCACTCGCCCTCGGCGAGCGCCGTCCCGAAGGCCTCGGCGTGGCGCGTGTCGAGCGGGGCGCCGAGGAGGTCGCGGATGTCGCGGCCCAGCCACTCGACGGGTCCCCAGCCGTAGAGCTGCTGGGCGCTCCGGTTGGCGTAGGCCGTGACGCTCTCGGCGTCGAGGACCCAGATGGCGTCCTGGGCGCGGTCGAGGAGCGTGCCGAGCTGCGTGATCCAGCGCTTGTCGTGGCGGCGCTGGCGGATCTCGACCTCGAGCTGCTCGCTGGTCTCGGCCAGCGCCGCCGTCCGCTCGGCGACCCGCTCCTGGAGCCGGTCCTTGTCCTGGCGCAGCCGCTCGGCGGCCTCCCACTCCTCGGTCGCGTCGCGGACCACCTTGCCGAACCCGCGGAGCCGGCCGGGGCCGCCGTCCGCGCCGGGCTCGTCGCGGAGGGCCGTGACGGTCCCCGAGACCCAGAACCGGGACCCGTCTTTGCGCACGCGCCAGCCCTCGGTCGTCGCCGAGCCCTCGGCGGCCGCCCGGCGGAGGACCTCGTCGGGGACGCCGGCTGCGACGTCGTCCGACGGGTAGAACGCGCGGTACGGGAGGCCGATGGCCTCGGCCGCCGTGTAGCCCTTGAGCCGCTCGGCCCCGGCGTTCCAGGTCTCGATGCGGCCCCCGGCGTCGATCAGGAAGATGGAGTGGTCGCGGACGCCGTCGATGAGGAGCCGGAGCTGCTCCTCGCTCTCGCGGAGCACGACCCTGGACTCCTGCCGCTGGACGGCCGCGCCGAGCGACGCGGCCACGACGCGGAGCGCGTCGACCTCGGCCTCGGCCCACGTCCGCGACGGGTCCCCGGTCTCGAGCCCGAGCACGCCCCACCACTCGCCCCCGGCGAGGACGGGCACGGCGACGACGGACGCGGACCCGCGGGAGGCGAGCCGCCGGCGCTCGGGCTCGGGCGCCTCGCTGGCCCGCACCGTCACGGTCTCGCCCCGCCCGAGGCGCTCGGCCCACCACGCGGCCACGCCGGGCGGGGCGGCCGCGCGCGCGCCGGCGGCCCACGCCTCGACGCCCGGCGCCGTCCACTCGCCGACCGCCCCGCCCCGCCCGCCGGGGGCGGGGCGGGCGCCGATGACGTAAGCCCGGCTGGCGCCGGTCGACCGGCCGAGGTGGGCGAGGAGCGCGTGGAGCTCGTCGTCCCAGGCCGCGCCCCGGAGAAAGTGGAAGTCGGCCGCGCGCCGCAGCGCGTCGGCGGCGGCCCCGGCGCCTTCGAGGATGGCCTCGCGGCGGCGGCCCGTCTCCTCGGCCCGGTGGCGCTCGGTCGCGTCGGAGACGAAAGCCGTCAGGCCGCGGGCGTGGGGGCAGACCCGGACGTGGAACCACGCGTCGCCCTCGCTGGAGCCCATCTCGAACTCACCGGGGCGGCCCTCGCGGGCCGCGCGGCGGCACGCCGCGGCCAGCCGCGCCCCGCGCTCGCCCGGGACGAGGGCCTCGATCGTCGTCCCGACGAGCGCGTCCGCCCCGCCCCCGGCGAGCGCGGCGGCCTGAGCGTTGAGGTAGGTCAGCCGCCCCGCCCCGTCGAAGGCGAAGAGCGCCTCGCCCATGCCCTCGAGCACGTGCTCGGCCTGCTCCTTCTCGGCCGCCAGCGTCCGCTCGGCCTCCCGGCGCTGGGCCACCTCGCGGCGGAGCTCGAGCTCGACCACGACCGTCGCCGCGAGGTCGCGGAGCGGGCCGAGTTCGGGGGCCTCGCGCGGCTCGACGTCGATCACGCAGAGCGTGCCGACGCAGTGGCCGTCCGGCGTCGTGAGCGGGGCGCCGGCGTAGAACCGGACGCCGGCCGGGCCGGCGACGAACGGGTTGTGGGCAAACCGAGGGTCGACCTGGGCGTCCTCGACGACGAGAGGCGCGCCGGACCGGATGACCGGGTCGCAGAAGGAACCGCGCCGCGGCGCCTCACACAGGTCAGCGCCGACGGCCGCCTTGAACCACTGGCGCTCGCTGTCGAGGAACGAGATGAACGCGATGGGCACGTCGAACAGGGCCGCCGCGAGCCGAGCTACCCGGTCGAACGACTCCTCGGGCGGGGTGTCGAGGATCGCGTAGCGGTCGAGCGCCACGAGCCGGGCGGCCTCGCCGGGCGGGGCGGGGCGGGCGACGACCGCGCCGGGGCGGACGGCGGCGGGAGCGCTGGGGCGGGCCAGGGCGGGGCGGGGCGGCCTCACGACTGGATGCGGTAGCAGGAGGCCCGGCCGTAGGCGACGCGCTCGAACGCCGGGTCCAGGTTGAGCGTGGTCTCCGACGCCCCCAGGAAGAGCGACCCGTCCGGGCGGAGCACGCGGCGGATCTGAGCCAGGATGTCCTGCTTGGTCTCGGTGTCGAAGTAGATGAGCACGTTGCGCATGAACACGATGTCCATCTTGGGGAGCAGCGGCCACGGCTCGATCAGGTTCATCACGCGGAACTCGGCCATCTCGCGGAGCGGCGCCTTGATCCGCCACATCGGCCCGGCCTGCTCGAAGTTCTGGACGAGCTGGCGGGCGGGGAGGCCGCGGTTGACCTCGAGCGTGGTGTAGGCCCCGTCCCGCGCCCGCTCCAGCATCTCGGTCGAGAGGTCGGTCCCGAGGATCTCGACGTCCCAGCTCTGGAGCTCGGGGAAGCGGTCGCGCAGGAGCATGGCGACGCTGTACGGCTCCTGGCCGCTCGAGCACGCGGCGCACCAGATCCGCAGGCGGCGCTCGCCCGCCCGCCGCTCGATGAGCTCGGGGACGATGTGGTCCTGGAGGGCGTCGAACGGGTGGGCGTCGCGGAAGAACGAGGTCTCGTTCGTCGTCATGGCCTCGACGACGCGCGCGTGGAGGTCGCCGAACGGCTGCGACCGCAGCTGGCCGACGAGATCGCCGATGGAGTCCAGATCCTCGCGGCGGACGATCGGGGCCAGCCGTGACTCGAGGAGGTACTCCTTGCCCTCGTCGAGGACGATCGCGGAGCGCTCGCGGACGAGGGCGCGCACGTAGGAGGAGTCGTGGACGGCGAGGGACATGGGAATCGGTACGGGACGAGTAAAAGACCGTTAGGGAAAAATGTCTCTCTCCTCCCCGAGCCCGGGCAGGAGAGAGCGCCGGCGGGGTCAGCCGGTGCCGGCCAGGGCGGGGCGGCGCGCGACGCGGTCTTCGACCTCGGCGGCCACGCAGCCGAGCGGGACGACGGCGTCGGCGAGGCCCGCGCGGACCACGGCGCCGGGCATGCCCCAGACGACCGACGTGGCCTCGTCCTGGGCGACCACGCGGGCGCCGGCCCGCGTCAGGTGCTCGGCCCCGACGCGGCCGTCGTGGCCCATGCCCGTCAGCACGACGCCCAGCGCGTTCCGGCCCCAGACGGCCGCGGCCGAGCGGAACAGGACGTCGACGGCCGGCCGGCAGTTGTTCTCGGGCGGCTCCTCCTGCGTGCGGAGGCGGACCGCCCCGCCCTCGCGGACGACGTCGAGGTGGAGGCCGCCGGGCGCGATCCACACGGTCCCCGGCGTGGGTACGTCGCCGTCGGCCGCCTCGCGGACCGTGAGCGCCGAGGCCCGGTCGAGACGTTCGGCCAGCGACTTCGTGAACAGCGGGGGCATGTGCTGGACCACGAGGACCGGCACCGGGAAGTCGGCGGGGAGCGCCGGGAGCACCTCGACGAGCGCGTTCGGCCCGCCCGTCGAGACGCCGACCACGACGGCGTCGACGCGCGACGCGCGCCCGGACGCTGCGCGGACGGGCGGGACGGCGGGCGGGGCGGACTCCGAGGCGGTCCGGCGGCGCCCGAGCGCCTTCACCTTGGGCACCAGCTGCTCGCGAACCTGCTCGCGCGCGTCGAGGATGCCGCTCGTGTTCGTCGGCTTGGCCACGTAGTCGCGGGCGCCCAGCGCGAGCGCGTCGAGCGTCGTCGACGCGCCCCGCTCGGTGAGCGAGCTGAACATGATGACCGGGAGGTGCGGGTGCTCGTCGCGGAGCACGCGGAGCGTCTCGAGCCCACCCATCACCGGCATCTCGACGTCGAGCACGACGACGTCGGGGGCCACCATCGGCACCTTCTGTAACGCCACGCGGCCGTTCGGGGCCGTCGCGGCGACGGTGATCTCGGGGTCGGCTTCGAGCACGTCGGACACCAGCTTTCGCACGATCACGGTGTCGTCGACGACCAGGACGCGGATCGGGGCCATCACGAGGTCGGGTGGAGGTCGAGCCCGGCGAGCCGGAGCTTCTGGTCGAGGACGTCGCGCGTGAACGGCTTCATCACGTACTCCGTGGCGCCGGCGTTGAGGGCCGCCGCGACGCTCCCGACGCCTGACTCGGTCGTGACCATTACGACCGGGACGCGATCGAAGGCAGCGTCGGCGCGGACGGTCCGGACGAACTCGAGCCCGTCCATGACCGGCATGTTCCAGTCCACGAGCATGACGTCGACCGCCCCGCCCGTGCGGAGCCGGCCGAGGCCCTCACGGCCGTCGGCGGCCTCGGCCACGTCGAAGCCGAGCGCCGCCAGGTGAGCCCGAACGACGGCGCGGACCGTTCGGGAGTCGTCGATGATGAGCGCGCGCATGGGCGGGGTGGGTAGAGGCCGCCCCGCCCCGGGGCGGGGCGGGCGGCGTGGAAAGGGGCCGCCCCGCTCGGGGCGGGGCGGGGCGGCGCGCGGGGTCAGGCGTACTGGAACTTGGCGACCACCTGCTGGAGCGTCGCCGCCATGCGGGCCAGCTCCGTCGAGGCCTGCTGGCCGTCGCGGGCGCCGCCCGAGGTGCTCTCGGCGGCCTGGGCCACGCCCGTGATGTTCTCGGCGATCTCGGTGCTCCCGCGGGCGGCCTCGTTCACGTTCCGGGCGATCTCGGCGGTCGTCGCGCTCTGCTCCTCGACGGCGCTCGCGATCGTGCCCTGGATGTCGTTGATCTGGCCGATGATTCCGCCGATCTGGCCGATGGCCTGCACGGCGTTCTGGGTGTCGCCCTGGATCGTCTCGATCTTTTGCCCGATGTCCTCGGTCGCCTGCGCCGTCTGCTTGGCGAGCTCCTTGACCTCGTTGGCGACGACGGCGAAGCCCTTGCCGGCCTCGCCGGCGCGGGCGGCCTCGATCGTCGCGTTGAGCGCGAGGAGGTTCGTCTGCTGCGCGATCGACGTGATGACCTTGATGACGTTGCCGATCTCGACCGAGCTCTCGCCCAGCTTCGAGACGGTCGCGTTCGTCCGCTCGGCGGCGGCGACGGCCTCGGCCGCGATGCGGGCGGCGTCGGCGGCGTTGCCGGCGACCTCCTTGATCGAGGCCGACATCTCCTCGGCGCCCGTCGCCACGGTCTGCACGTTCTTGTCGACCTGCTCGGCGGCCGAGGCGGCGGCGCCGGCCTGGCCCGACGTGGTCTCGGCGTCGGTCCCCATCTGGGTCGAGATCGAGCTCATCTCCTCGGACGCCGCCGCGAGGTGCTGGGCGTTCTCTGCGATCTGGCCGACATCGGTTCGCAGGCCGGCGAGGAACTGGCGGAGACCCTCGGCCATCTGGCCGATGGTGTCATCGCCCTCGACGTCGATCTCCTGCGTGAGGTCGCCCTGGGCCGCGGCCTGAACGGTCTGGAGCATCTGCTCTACGCTCTGCTCGAGCCGGAGCCTCGCCTTTACCCGGTCCGAGATGTCGCTGGCAAACTTGACGATCTTGATCAGCTCACCGCTGCGGTTGTAGATCGGGTTGTAGGAGGCCTGGATCCAGACTTCTTCGCTGTCCTTCCCGATCCGACGGAACTCGCTGGCCTGGTACTCGCCGCGGGCGAGGGCCTCCCAGAACTGCCGGTACTCGGCGCTCTGGGCGTGTTCGGCGTCCACGAACATCCGGTGGTGCCGGCCCTCGATCTCGTCCAGCGTGTAGCCGAGCGTCTGGAGGAAGTTGTCGTTGGCCGTGCGGATCGTCCCGTCGACGTCGAACTCGATGACGGCCTGTGCCCTCCCGATGGCCTCGATCTGGCCTTGGAAGTCAGCGTTCTGTTCGAGGAGCGCGTTGAGCTCGTCCTTGATCTGGCTAAAGTGCTCGGTCCGGTCGGTGCCGGGGTCGGCCTCGATGACCGTAACGTCCATCCCGAACGACTCGACGGTGCTCAGGAGGAATGAGTCGGCGATGGCCTGTAGGTCGAGGTTCCAGACCTTCTGGAGCGCCTCCATCGCGCGATCGACGTACTCGGCGTCGGGGTGCTCCCGGCCCAGGTGCTCGCGCGTGAGCCGGCCCAGCTCGGAGTACGCCCCGGCGTACCACTTGAACGGGAGGTTAATCCGGTCGTGGACCTTCCCGATGTGGAGCCGCGTCTCGAAGTACGCCACGTCGTAGCCGCTGGCGGCACCGGCGAAGCAGCCTGTGAAGTAGCCGGTCTGGGCTGTTTCGAGGTGCTGGCGAAGCGAACCGAGCGTGTGGCCGCCGGTCTCAGCGAACGACTCGAAAAAGCGGACGGTCGGGCCAAACTCGAACTGCCAGTCGTAGAACTCGCGGACGACTTCGGGGCCGTGCTCCTCGGCCCACGGCGTGAGCTCGGCGAGGATCTGGAGTTCGGCGTCGCCGAGGCGGATAAACTGGCGGCGGAGGTCGAGCGTCTGCTCATCGATCCCAAACCTGTCGGCGAGCGGGTGGCCGCCCCTGGTCGGGCGGGCGGGGCGCCCCGGGGCGGGGCGGGTGGCGGCGATGCGGCCGGTGTGTCCGTTGGTGCGGAGCGTTTCCATGGTCGGGGGGGCGGGGTTTGTGCGGGGGGAGAGCGCGGCGCGCGTTAAGCGCGGGCGGGGAGGTTCAGCGTGCGGTCGGCGTCCATCACGAGGAGGAGCTGGCCGTCGAGCTTGTAGACGCCGGTGACGACGTCGCGCACGCGGCCGGTGAGGGTCTCGGGCGGCGGTTCGAGGGCGTCGGCGGCCGGCTCGACGACGTCGCCGATCTGGTCGACGAGCAGGCTCACGGTGTCGTCGCCGGCCCGGACGATCACGTTCATGGGCTGGTCCTCGGGGGCGAGTCCGTCGAGCGGGCGCTCGGCGAGCCCGAGCCGGAGCCGGAGGTCGACGGCAGGGACGACCTGGCCGCGGAGGTTGATGAGCCCGCGCGTCTCGGGCGGGGCGAGCGGGACCGGGGTCATCTCCTGGAACCGGAGGACCTCCTGGACCTGGAGGACGTCGACGCCGAAGTGGAGGCCGTCGAGCGAGAACGTGCAGAGCTGCATGTGAGCGGCGTCGGCCGCGGGCGAGGGCGTCATAGCGAGGCGAGGTCGAAGGCGGGGGCGGGCGGGGCGGTGGCGGCGCCGTCGCCGGACGGGACGGCGGCGCCGGCGGCCTTCCCGACGAAGTGATCGACGTCGACGAGTTCGGTCACGCGGCCCTGGACCACGGCCACGCCGGCGAGCCCAGCCGCGCCGGCCGCCCGGCGCTGGACCTCGACGGCGTCCTCGACGATGTCGACGACGGCGTCGACGACGAGCCCGACGGGCGCCCCGCCCCGCTCGCAGACGACGACCTGGAGCGGGTCCGAGGCGGCGTCGGCGCCGAGCAGGCGGACGAGCGGCATGAGCGCGCCGCGGTACTGGACGAGCTCCTCGTCGCCGGCCCGCTCGACGCGGTCGGCGGCGATCTCTTCGAGGCGCGAGACGGCGGCGAGCGGGAGGGCGAGCCGGTCGTGGCGGCCAGCGCGAGCGAGCAGCAGCGACTCCCGGTCGTCGGCGCGCGCGCGGTCGGCCTCGGCGGCCACGCGGCCCTTGGCCTCCTCGGAGAGCACGCGGGCGCGCTCGGCGAGCCCGAGCACGTCGAGGATGAGCGCGACCCGGCCGTCGCCCATGATCGTGGCCCCGGCGTAGGTCGCGAGCGCCTTGAGCTGCGTGCTCAGCGGCTTGACGACGATCTCCTCGGAGTCGACGACCTCGTCGACCACGAGCCCGAACGTCTGCTCGTCGGCCTGGAGCACGACGATGTTGAGCGGGGTGGGCTCGTCGCCGCCGGGCTCGCCGTCGCCGGGCGGGGCGGGGGCCAGGAGGCCGGGGCCGAGCCCGAGCTGCTCGGCGAGCGAGACGAGCGGGAGCAGCTTGCCGCGGAGCCGGTAGACCGGCGCGTCGTGGATGGTCTCGATGCCGGCCCCGACCGCCCCGCCCTCGAGGCGGACGAGCTCGAGGAGGTTGACCTGGGGGATGGCGAACCGGCTGCCCCCGGCCTTGACGAGGAGGGCCGGGATGATGGCGAGCGTGAGCGGGATCTTGATGCGGAAGGTGGTCCCGCGCCCGAGCCGGCTGTGGACGTCGACGGTCCCACCGATCTTCTCGATGTTCGTCTTGACGACGTCCATGCCCACGCCCCGCCCCGAGATGTTGCTGACGGTCTGGGCCGTCGAGAAGCCGGGGAGGAACACGAGGTGGAGCGCCTCGCGGGCGCTCATGGCCTCGGCCGCCGACGCGCTGATGAGCCCGCGCTCGACAGCCTTCGCCTTCATCTTGTCGGGGTCGATGCCGCCGCCGTCGTCGACGATCTCCATGTTGACTTGGCCGCCCTCGTGGTAGGCCCGGAGCAGGAGGAGCCCCTCGGCCGGCTTCCCAGCCGCCTCGCGCTCGGCCGGCCGCTCGACGCCGTGGTCGCACGCGTTGCGGACGAGGTGCGTGAGCGGGTCCTTGATGGCCTCGATAATCGTCTTGTCGAGCTCGGTGTCGGCCCCCTCCATCTCAATCTGGATCTCCTTCTCGCACTCGACGGCGAGGTCGCGGACGATGCGGGGGAACTTGTTCCAGACGTTCCCGATGGGCTGCATCCGCGTCTTCATGACGCCCTCCTGGAGCTCGGTCGTGAGGAGGTTGAGGTGTTGGGACGGCACGAGCAGCTCGGCCTCGTCGCGGGCGTTGGCGTACTGGAGGATCTGGTTCCGCGTGAGGACCAGCTCGCCGACGAGGTTCATGAGCCCGTCGAGCAGGTCGACGTCGACGCGGATCGTGCTGTCGGCCGCCGACACACGGGCGGGGGCTTCGGACGACGCCGCGGGCGGGGCGGGCGCTGCGGGCGGGGTGGGGACCGCGGGCGGGGCGGGCGCCGGAGCCGCCCCGCTCGGCGCCTCGGCGGGCGGCGTGGCCTCCGCGCTCTCGTCGGCCTCGGCCACCCCGCCCGGCTCGTCGGCCGGCGGGGCGGGCGGGGCGGGCGCGGCGCCGGCGGGCTCGTACGTGCCGTCGCCGTGCATGACGAGCAGGCCGGCCTTGTTGAGCGCCGTGAGGTGGTTGCGGACGGTCCCCTCGGTGACGCCGCGCTCCTCGGCGAGCTGGTCGATGGGGATGGGGCCGCCGGCGTCGGCGTGGAGCCAGCGGAGCACGGCGAACGTCTCGTCGGGGCCGGGCGAGCCGGTCCCCGCGGGCGGGGCGGCGGGGCGGGGCGGGGCCGCCGCGCTCGGGGCGTCGGGCGCCGCGTCGGCCGCGGGCGGGGCGGCGCCCGGCTCCTCGGCGGGCGGGGCGGTGTCGGCCGGCTCCTCGGCGGGCTCGGGCGGGGCGTCGCCGGACTGGAGGGCCTGGAGCGTGGCGACGAGGGCCGAGAAGTCGTCGTCGCCCTCGGTGCCGTCGGCCTCGACGTGGGCGAGGATCCGCCGCATGGCGTCGAGCAGCGACAGGAGCGCCGCGGCCAGCGCCGCGCTCGGCTCGACGGCCCCGGTGCGGAGCAGGTCGAGCAGGCTCTCGCCCACGTGCGTGATGTCGACGAGCTTGTTGTAGCCCAGGAAGCCGCTCGTCCCCTTCACCGTGTGGACCCCGCGGAAGATGCGCGAGAGGAGCTCGGCGTCGCTCTCCCCGCGCTCGAGCGCGAGGAGGTCGTTGTCGAGGGCGTCGAGGATTTCCGAGCACTCGACGAGGTACTCCTGGACAAGCTCCTCCATAGGGGTTCGGGGCGGGGGGGGGGACGGGCGGTTCCCCCACCCTATCGGCCTGGCCGCCCCGCCCCCTTAACCGGCGGCCCCTTTTTTTCTCGGGGGCGGGCCAGCCCTTAAGGGGCGGGGCGGCGCGCCGATACCGCCGCCTCACGTTCCCCCACCCCGCCATGAAATTCCTCGTCGTCGACGACTCGTCGACCATGCGGCGCATCGTCTCCAACGCGCTTCGCGACCTCGGCTACACCGACATCGTCGACGCCGCCGACGGAGTCGAGGGTCTCGCCCAACTCGAAGCCGCCCGCCCCGACTTTCTCGTCACGGACTGGAACATGCCCAACAAGAACGGGCTCGAGCTCACGCAGGCCGTCCGGTCCCACCCCGAGTTCAGCGAGCTCCCGATCCTCATGATCACGACGCGTGGCATGAAGGAGGACGTGGTCGCCGCCATGCAGGCCCGCGTCAACAACTACGTCGTCAAGCCCTTCACGGCCCAGGTCCTGGGCGAGAAGATCGACGCCATCCTCAAAACCGCGTAAGCCCATGCCCACGGCCTCGAACCCCGCCCCCATCCTGGACCGGCTCGTCGAGCTCCGCACGGTGTTCGAGGCCGGGCAGCGCGCGGTCTCGTTCGCCGAGGAGCTCTCGTCGCTCATCCTCGACGTGCTCCCGCTGCTCTCCGAGATCGACGGGTCGCTCCGCGAGAGCGCCGGCCAGATGCCGGAGGCCACGCTCCAGATCCAGAGCGTGACCGAGGCGACGGAGGTGGCGACGACCGAGATCCTCGACCTCGTCGACGCCGTCCGCGCCCGGCTCTCGCCGCCCGCCCCGCCCGACGGTCCGCCCGGGGCCGCCGACCGGCTCCGCAGCCTGCTCCGCGACCGCCTGGACGACGCCGCCCTCCTGGCCGACGCCGAGGCGCTCCTCGACGAGGCCGACGCCGACGAGGCCGCCCGCGCCGAGGCCGAGGCCGCGCGGCTCGACGCGGCCCGGCGCGACCTCGACCGAATCCTCGTCTCGCTCCAGGTCCAGGACATCACGGCCCAGCAGCTGGCCTCGGTCAACCACCTCATCGAGTCGGTCCGCTACCGGCTCAACAAGCTCGTCCGCTGGGTCTCGGCCGAGGGCGGGGTGGCGCCCGACGACGACGGCCCGCCGGTCGACGCCGGCACGTTCGACGCCGACGCCCGCTACGTGCGCCCGGACTCGCTCCAGGCCGACGTCGACCGCGCGGCGGCCGAGGCGCTCGCGTCTGGCGACGGCGCCTCCGCGGCGGCCGGCCCGACGAGCCAGGACGACATCGACGCCCTGTTCGGCGCCTGACGCCGGCGGCCCGACCGTTCTGCCGCCCCGCCCCGCCCCTCCGGCGCGGGCGGGGCGGCTCGTTTGGGCAACCCCGCGAGGCGCCCGCGGGCGGGGCGGACGGCGGCGTTCGTCGCCCGGCCGCCGAGGGCGGGCGCTGCGCGGACCGGCACTCGCCGCGCGAGGCGCCACCCCGCCCCGCTCGCCACCAAGTTCTGTGCAGAGAGAGCGGACGCGCCGCCGCCGCCGAGGGCGGGGCGGCACCTGGCGACCGCCCCGCCCGGGCACATTTTTCCGGCCGCCCGTGCCGGGGCGCCCGCCACCGCTGCGGACGCCGCTCCTGACGGCGAGCCCGCGTTGGCACGCCGCTTGGTGTCCCGCGGGACCCCGCCCGGCCGCCCCGGCCACCCCGCCCGCCCGCATGTCCAAGACCCTCAACCAGGCCGAGATCGACTCCCTGCTCAGCGGCCAGCTGGGGGGCGAGCCGCCGCCGCCCGGCGGGGGCGGGGCGGGCGCCGCCGCGGCCCGCGTGTCGCCGTACGACTTTACGCGGCCCCGCCTGTTCTCGCAGGAGCAGATGCGGGTGCTCCAGCGGGTCCACGAGCTGTTCGCCCGCGACATCTCGGTCTACCTCTCGTCCCAGCTGCGGACGATGGTCGAGGTCTCGCTCACGGCCGTCGGCCAGGTCACGTACTCCGAGTACGTGGCGTCGAGCGCGTGGCCGTCGGCGCTGTACATCGGCGAGGTCGAGGAGCTGGGCGACCGGCTCCTCTTCGAGATCGACCCGGCGTTCGTGATCTACACGGTCGAGAAGCTGTTCGGGGGTCCCGGGCACTTTCTGGAGGTCCCCCGCGAGGTCTCGAAGATCGAGCAGCGGATCATGAGCCGCGTGATCCGCAAGGCGTTCTCCGAGCTGGAGGCGGCGTGGGAGCAGGCCCACCAGGTCACGATCCACGAGGTCGGCTTCGAGAGCAACGCCGAGTTTATCCAGATCCTCCCGAGCATGGAGCCCGGGATCGTCGCGGCCTTCGAGATGCGGGTGCAGGGGCGCCTCGTCCCGCTCAACCTGTTCTACCCGTACTCGCTCCTTGACAAGATGGTGGGCGGGGCGGGCATGCGGCGGTGGGCGGCCAACGCGACCCAGGAGGTCCCGGCGCCCGTCCGCGACCAGTACGAGGGCGCCCTCCGGTCGATGGACGTCGAGCTCCGCGCCGAGCTCGGCCGGACCCGCCTCTCGATCTCCGACATCGCCGGGCTCCGCGAAGGCGACGTCATCCCGCTCCAGCGCTGGACGAAGGACCCGCTCCGCGTCACGATCGGAGAGCGCGAGACGCTCGTCGCCGCCGCCGGCCGCGCCGGCAAGCAGTACGCCCTCCGCGTCCTCGAGGTGCCGTCCGTGGCCCTCCACGCCCCTCCCCCTACCCCATGACTCCAGACGCCCTCGCCCCGCTCGTCGCGGAGGCCCAGGAAGCCCTCCGCTCGTTTTTCGCCGCGCTCCTCGGCGCCGACGCCCCGCTCGACGCCGGGCCGGCGGAGCCCACCGACGATCCGGCTGCGCCTGAGGGCGCCGTCGTCCTGGGCGGCGTGCCCGCGGGCGGCGCCCCGTTTGCCGTCGTGCTGGAGGCGGGGTGGGCCGCCCGGCTCGCCGAGGCCATGGTCGGCGGCCCGGTCCCGGACGACGAGGCGGGCGACCTGCTCGGCGAGGCGGCAGGCCAGGCCTACGGCGCGCTCCGCACGCACCTCGCCGCCGACGGCCACGAGTTGCCCGAGGCCGCGTTCTCGGTCGCGGCGCCCGAGGACATCGCCGGCCTCGGCTGGCGGGTCCCGTTCTCGCTCGCCGACGAGGGCGGCCCGCTCGCGGGCGCCGTCTTCCTCGCCGACGAGGTTGTGTCCGCCCCGCCCCCGACCGAGGCGGGCGCCGCCCCGCCCGACGCCGCGCCGCCGCAGGCCGCTGCGCCCCCTGAGGCGCCCGCCCCGCCCGTCGCGGTTGCGGCGGCCGCGTTCGAGGACCTAGGCTCCGAGGCCATCGGCGACGGCGCGGCCCCGGACCTCCACCTGCTCTCGGACGTCGAGCTCGAGGTCACGGTCGAGCTGGGCCGCCGCCGGCTCCCGCTCGCCGACGTCCTCCGCCTAACGACGGGGAGCGTGGTCGAGCTGGACAAGATGGTGGGGCAGCCGCTGTCGGTGTTCGCCAACGGCCGGCTGATCGCCGAGGGCGAGGCGGTCGTGATCGACGACCAGTTCGGCGTGCGCGTGACGGGGCTGGCCTCGACCCCGCGTCCGCGCACGGCGCTCGTCTAGGGCGCCCTCCGGCTGGGTACGGGGTACCGGGTACTCGGTACGGGTGCGGTTCGGCCGTTTGGTACGGGAGGAGTCGCCCTCCTGGCTGCGCCGGCCTCACGGTTGTCCAGGAAGAGAACGTCCCTGCCGACGTCGACGACCTCCCCGCCCGGCGATCGCGGCTTGACGAGGCAGTCCGGCCACGGATCCGGCACCTCGGACTCCGCCCCATCCTGCACGCTGGGGGCGGGGTGGGCGCCTGAGGCGGGGCGGACAAGACCCGAGAGGCGCGCGGTCACACGGCGCACGCGGAGCCAGCGCAGCGCCACGCCCAGGGAAGCCCGCCGGACGCCACCCCGCCCGCGGCCGAATGTTCCGGGCGGGGCGGCACCGTTTTCGCCAGAGTGGGGGGAGACCGCCGAGGCCACCCTGCGCCCCGTCGGACGCGCCCGCCCCGCCCCCTTTTGCCGCCCCTCCGGCACGATGTTCCGCCTCCCCTCCCTTCCGGCCTTCTCGCGGCGCCCGCTGAGCCCGTGGCGCCGCGCGGCCCTGTTCGGAGCCGGCCTGCTCGTCCTGTGGCTCGCCCTCCAGCTGGCGCCCGGCGCTCCGGCGCCAGCGCCGTCCGAAGCCCGTCCGGCCGACGTTGCCGAGCGGCTCCCGGTCCGCGACGGCGCCGGCCCGGTGGCCGCCCACCCCGCCCCGCGCGAGCGGGCGGGGCGGGGGCTGCTGAGCGTGGGCAACCTCGCGGCCCTGCTGCTGCTGGCCGGGGGCGGGGCGTGGGCCGTCTTCCTGCGCCACCGCCCGTCGGCGGGCGGGGCGGAGGGACCCGCGCCCACGCTCCGGTCGCTCGACGCGCTCGCGCTCGCGCCGGGCCAGTCGCTCCGGCTCGTCGCGGTCGGCGACGAGGTGCTGCTGCTGGGGCTCGCCCAGGGCGGCGTCTCGCTGATCCGCCACTATGCCGCGGGCGAGGCCCCGGCCCTGGCGCCCGCCCCGCCCGACGCCGACACCGCCGCGCTCGCCCCGCCCGACGCCACCGCGCCCGCGGCCACCGCCCCGCCCCGCGCTCCCGGTTTTGCCGACCTCCTGCGCCACGCCC
Organism: Rubrivirga litoralis; assembly: GCF_031846415.1. NCBI lineage: Bacteria > Pseudomonadati > Rhodothermota > Rhodothermia > Rhodothermales > Rubricoccaceae > Rubrivirga > Rubrivirga litoralis. The sequence goes on from NZ_JAVRHT010000010.1 coordinate 19,192, forward strand.
AGACCGCCCCGGTGCACCATGGATAGCGCCGCGCCCCGCTGCCGCTGGGGGCTGTGCGCCCTCGGCCTGCTGCTCCTCGCCGCCGGCCCGGCCCTCGCGCAAGAGGCGGGCGGGGCGGGCGCCTTCCCCGCGCCGACGGCCGCGGCGCCGCCCGACGCCGCCCCGCCCACGACCGAAGTCGAGCCCGGCGACGGCACGCCCGCCGACCCGGGCGCGCGGGCGCTCCCCGGCCTCCGCCTGACGCGCGACGGCGAGGACTACGAGCTGCCGATCCAGCTCCTCCTGATGCTCACGGTGCTCACGCTGGCGCCGTCGATCATGCTGCTCATGACCAGCTTTACGCGGCTCATCGTCGTGTTCAGCATCCTGCGGACGGCGCTCGGGATGCAGCAGTCGCCGCCGAACCAGGTCCTCATCGGGCTCGCCCTGTTCCTGACGCTGTTCATCATGGCCCCGGTGATCTCCGACGTCAACGACAACGCGCTCCGGCCGTACCTCGACGGCGAGATCTCGCAGGAGGCCGCGTTCGAGGTCGCCGCGGCGCCGACCAAGGAGTTCATGCTCGCCCAGACCGGCGACGACGACCTCCTCCTGTTCATGGACATGGCCGGCGTGCAGTCGTTCGCCTCGGCCGTCGACGTCCCGCTCCACGTGCTCGTGCCGGCGTTCGTGATCTCCGAGCTGCGGATCGCCTTCCAGATCGGGTTCATGGTGTTTATCCCGTTCCTCATCGTCGACCTCATCGTGGCGAGCGTGCTGATGTCGATGGGCATGATGATGCTCCCGCCGGTCATGATCTCGCTCCCCATCAAGCTGCTCCTGTTCGTGCTCACGGACGGGTGGCACCTCCTCGTCGAGTCCGTCGTCCGCGGCTACATCGGCGCCTAGAGGGTACGGGGTACGAGGTACGAATGTCCTCCCCGCCCCGCCCTCGTCGAACGTCGCTCTGTACCTCGTACTCCGTACCCCGTACCCCCATGAATAGCGACGTCGCGCTTTACTGGCTCCAGCAGGGGATCCGGGTCTCGCTCCTGGTCGCCGCGCCGATGCTGGCCGTGGCCCTCGCGGTCGGGCTCCTGACGAGCCTGTTCCAGGCCGTGACTTCGATCCAGGAGATGACGCTCTCGTCGATCCCGAAGCTCCTGGCCGTCGCCGCGGTCCTCATCCTGCTCGGGCCGTGGATGCTCCAGCACCTCGTCGACTTTACGACGAGCGTGTTCGCGTTCATCCCGAACGTGTCGCGCTAGTGCGGGTCCGAGCCGCCGCCCGCGTCGTGGCGTCCCCCGCCGGGGCGGGGCGGGGCGGGGTGCGCCCGTCCGCCGACCGCCCCGCTCAGGCCTCGGCGCCGGCGAGCGGGGCGGGGTGGTCCTGCGCGCGATGACGATCGAGGCCGACACCGTTTTCCGGGTGCTCCTCGTGTTCGTGCGCGTGGGCGGGCTGTTCGTGGCGGCCCCTTTCTTTAGCCGGCCGTTCATCCCGGTCCTCGTCAAGGTGATGCTGGCGGCCCTGCTGGCGTTCGTGCTCGCGGGGTTCGCCGCCGGCCCGCTGCCGGCCCACGTCGAGCACCCCGTCGGCTTCGCCGTCGCCCTGACGATCGAGGCGGCGACGGGACTGCTGCTGGGGTACGGCGCGCGGTTCGTCTTTTTCGCGGTCCAGACGGCGGGCGAGGTTATCGGCTTCCAGATGAGTTTGAGCATGGCTCAGGCCTACAGCCCGACGGCCGACGGGAGCGCCGGACCGATCGGCCAGCTCCTCTCGGTCACGTTCCTGCTCCTCTTCCTGCTCCTGGACGGGCCGGCTCATTTGGTCCGCGCGCTCGTGGGCTCGTTCGAGGTGATCCCGCTTGGGGGCGCGCGCCTCACCGCGGGCGGGCCGCTCCTGATCGAGTGGACGGGGGCCTTTTTCGCGACGGCCCTCCGGCTGGCCGCCCCGTTCATGGTCGCGCTCCTGCTCCTCGACGTGGCGCTGGGCATCTTCGCCCGCGTCGTGCCCCAGGCCGACCTGTTCGCGATCAGCCTGCCGGCCAAGCTCGTGCTCGGGATCGCGGCGCTCTTCGTGTTCGCTCAGGGGTTCGTCGCGCTGGCGCCGTCGCTGCTGGACGGCGTCATCCGCGACCTGGCGGAGATGGTGCGCGCGCTGGCGCCCTAGCCCCGCCCCGCCCCGCCCCGCGAACAGCCTATCGGGCGGGGTGGTCGCTACAAACAACCCGCCCGACGCTTTCGCATCGGGCGGGCCGGCAAGCAGGGAGGTCCCTGTTTTGTAGAGTCACCCGGCGGGGCCGAGTGCTGCGCCCAAGGTACGGCGGGGCGGGGACGCTCGGCAAGCGTGCCCCGCCCGCCGGGGGCGGGGCGGATCCCACGACCGAGCCGAGCGGTTCCGGTGCGACAGCGCCGCCCCGCCCATGGCCGCCCCGCCCATGACTGCCCCTCTACACGCCCGCCCGATCGGCGTGGTCGGCGGCGTCGGTCCGCGGGCGGGGCTCGACCTCGTGCAGAAGGTCCTGGCCGCGACGCGCGCTGAGCGCGACCAGGACCACCTGCCTCTCACGCTGCTCTCGCACCCCCACCGGATCCCAGACCGGACGGCGTTCCTGCTCGGCCACGACACCGAGAACCCCGGCGAAGCCATCGCCGACCTCGCCAGCGCCCTCGTCGACGGGGGCGCCGAGGTGGTCGGCGTCCCGTGCCACACGGCCCACGCCGCGGCCGTCTTCGACGTGGTCCGCGAGCGCGTGGCGGGGCGGTGCACGCTCGTGGACATGGTCGAGGAGGTCGGCCGCGAGATCACCGAGCGTTTTCCCCGCGCCCGCCGCGTCGGCGTCCTGTCGACGACGGGGACCATGGCCGCGGGCGTGTACCCGGACCGGCTCGGGCCGCTCGGGCTCGAGGTGCTGCAGCTCCCCCCTGCCCTCCAGCAGACGACGGTTCAGCCGGCCATCTACGACCCGACGTACGGCCTCAAGAGCGTGTCCGACCCCGTCAGCGCTCGGGCTGCGGGCGGCCTCCAGAGCGGGCTCGACCACCTCCTTCGGGGCGGGGCGGAGGTCGTCGTGCTCGCCTGCACGGAGATCCCGCTGGCGCTCCGCGAGCCGACCGTAGGGGGCGTCCCGCTCCTCGACGCCACGGCGGTGCTCGCCCGCGCGCTTGTCCGCGAAAGCTGCCCGGCCGCGCTCACCGATCCATGAGCGAGCGGGGCGGCGCCACCCCGCTCCCATGTCGGCAGCGGTAGACTCCCGCCCCGCCCCGCCCCCGACGCTGTGACCCGCCTCTCGGTCTGGACCGCCGCCCTCCTGCTCGCTGCGACGGCTGCCCACGCGCAGAGCGGGGCGGAGCGGCCACGGGCGCGGGACGTCGGCGTCGTCGTTGGCATCCTGCCGCCGGGGCCGCTCGACGCGATCACCGACGTCGCAGGCGTGCGCGTGGGCCACGCCACCGTCGTCGAGGGCGACTCGGTGCGGACCGGCGTGACGGCCCTCCTGCCCCACGGCGGCAACGTGTACCGCGAGCCGGTGCCGGCGGCCATCGTCGTCGGGAACGGGTACGGAAAGCTGCTCGGGGTGACGCAGGTCCGCGAGTTGGGCGAGATCGAGACGCCCATCCTCCTGACGTGCACGCTCTGCGTCTGGACGGCGGCCGACGCGCTCGTCGACCTCCTGCTGGCGGCGCCGGGCATGGAGGAGGTCCGGTCGATCAACCCGGTCGTGGGCGAGACGAACGACGGGTTCCTGAACGACATCCGCCGCCGCCCCATTCGCCCGGAGCACGTGGCCGAGGCGCTCGCGGCCGCCTCGGGCGGGGCGGTCGCCGAGGGCGCGGTCGGCGCGGGCACCGGCACCGTCGCCTTCGGCTGGAAGGGCGGCATCGGGACCAGCTCTCGCGCCGTGCCGCCGGCGCTCGGGGGCGGCACGGTGGGCGTCCTCGTGCAGTCCAACTTTGGCGGCGTGCTCACGGTCAACGGGGCGCCCGTCGGGCGGGAGTTGGGGCCGTTCGCCTTCCAGAGCGGGCTCGGCGAGAGCGCCGACGGCAGCATCATGATCGTCGTCGCCACCGACGCGGCCCTCGATGCCCGCCTGCTGGAGCGCCTCGCGTCGCGGGCGCTGGCTGGCCTCGCGCGGACCGGCGCGAGCCTCACCAACGGCTCGGGCGACTACGTCATCGCGTTCTCGACGGCCCGGAGCGGCGAGCCCCTCGTTCCCAACAGCGCCATGTCGCCCCTTTTCCAGGCGGTCGCCGAGGCGACGGAGGAGGCCGTCTACAACTCCCTGTTCCGGGCGACGACGGTAGCGGGGCACCGGGGCACGGTCGAGGCGCTCCCGCTGGACCGCGTGCTGGAGGTGCTCGACGCGTACGGCGTCCGCGGCTGGGACCGCTCGCTCCCACCGGGCGGGGACCGCTAGCCGGGGGCGGGGTGGCCGCGTTGCGCCGGCGCGTCCACCGCCCCGCCCTCGCTTCGAGCGGGCGGGGCGGAACGCGCGTCCTCCCGCCGTTGGGTTCAGTCGCGGAGCGTAACCTCGCCGCCGGTCCCCGCCCCGCCCTCGGTCGCCGCGAGCGCGGCGGCCGTCTCGACGAGGCGGACGAACTCGGCGCGGTCGCCGTGCGGGTCGGCGCCGCGGGCCGCCCGCGCGAGCGCGAGGGCGTGGTCGTAGCTCGCGCCCGGGGCGTGGTCGCTCCGCCGGAGCAGGAGGCCGGCCTCGGTCACGGCGACCGCCCAGCGCCCGGCCTCGGACGCCTGCGCGAGCGGCACCACCCCGCCCGCGACCGGGACCGCGAGGCGGACGCTCTCGTCGGCGAAGGTGCCGGCGGTCGTCGCCGGCTTGTAGCGGAGGCTGACCGTCAGCCACTCGCCGGACCGGGCGGGGCGGTCGGGACGCACGGACTCGCGCGGCGCCTGGTACTTGAGCGCGTCGACCCCCGCCGACGGCACCGCGACGCCGACCGGGACGACCTCGTAGAGCGCGGTGACGGTGTGGCCCGCGCCTAGCTCGCCGGCGTCCTTGCGGTCGTCGTTGAAGTCCTCGGCCGCGAGCGTCCGGTTCTCGTACCCGATCAGCCGGTAGCCCGCCACGCGCGCCGGGTTGAACTCGACCTGGAGCTTGACGTCCTTGGCAATGGCGAAGAGCGTGCCCCCGAACTCGCGGACGAACACGCGCTCGGCCTCGCGGACGCCGTCGATGTAGGCGTAGTTGCCGTTGCCGTGATCGGCCAGCGTCTCCATCTTCGAGTCCTGGAGGTTGCCGGTCCCGAACCCGAGCACCGACAGCATCACCCCGCCCTCGCGCTCCTGCTCCACGAGCCGCTTCATCTCGGCGTCCGACGAGACGCCCACGTTGAAGTCGCCGTCGGTGGCCAGGACCACGCGGTTCGTGGCGCCGGCGTCGAAGTGCTCGCGGGCAACCCGGTACGCGAGGCGGAGGCCCTCGGCGCCGCCCGTCGCCCCGCCCGCCTGGAGCCGGTCGAGCGCGGCCAGGATGCGGCCCTTCTCGGTCCCCGGCGTGGGCTCCAGCACGACGCCCGAGGCGCCGGCGTAGACGACGATCGCCACGCGGTCCTGCGGCCGCATCTCGCGCACGAGGAGTCGGAACGCGCGCTGGAGCAGCGGGAGCTTGTCGGGCGCGCTCATCGACCCGCTCACGTCGAGGAGGAAGACGAGGTTGGCCGGCGGGAGGTCGTCGGTCTCGACGCGCCGCCCCTGGAGCCCGATGCGGACGAGGTGGTGGTCGGGCGCCCACGGCGCCTCGGTCACCTCCGTCGTCACGGCGAACGGGTGCCCGCCCCGCCCGTCGGCCGCCGGCCCGGGCAGGCCGTAGTCGAACGCGTTCACGAGCTCCTCGATGCGGACGGCGTCGGGCGGCGGGAGCCGGCCGTCTTCGAGGAACCGCCGCGTGTTGGCGTAGCTCGCGCGGTCGACGTCGATCGAGAACGTCGAGAGCGGGGTGGCCGCGACGGTCTTGAAGCCGGCCTCGTCGATCGGCGCGTAGCCCTCGCGGTTGTAGTCCCGGTCGGGCGCGCGCATCGGCTGCCCGCCGGCGCTGAGCGGGGCAGTGTAGGCCATGCCCCGGGCCTGGGGCGGGGCGGGGGCCGCCGCCGGGGCGCCCACCATGTCGGCCGCCACGGCCCCGCCGCTGACGTGGTCGACTTCGGCGGCGTCGGGCGTCTCCTGCGGCGGGTGGGACGTCCCGCACGCAGCCAGGACGAGGGCGAGCACGAGCAAAACGAGCGGGCGGATCATAGCGGATGCGTGGGCGGGGTGGTCCCGAGACACCGCTAAGCCGCCGCCGTTGCCCTCCAGGTCACGCCGCCCCGCCCGGCGGCCTCTCCCCCACCCCGCCCAGCGCATGGGCGGGGCGGTCCTACGCGAGGCGGACCTGCCGGATAAACCGGCGCACGGCGACGGTCGACGCCAGGAACCCAAGCAGCACGCCCAGCGCGACGACGGCGCCGACGGCCAGCAGCGGGGTCCCCCCCGGCCACCCGACGGCCGTCGCCACCCCGCCCGCTTCGGGGCCGCCCGCGGCGACGTCGGCCGCCCCGAGCCACCGGAGGAGGAGCCCGTAGAGCGTCCACAGCACGGCGCCGGCGACGAGCCCGGCCGCGAGCCCCTGCGCCGCGCCCTCGATCAGGAAGGGCCGGCGGATAAAGCCGTTCGTCGCGCCCACCAGCTTCATCGTGCGGATCAGCATCCGCCGGGCGTAGATCGACAGGCGGACCGTGTTGCCGACGAGGAGCAGCGCGGCCAGGACCACGAGGAGCGCGACGGCGGCGCCGATGCCGGAGAACACGCGCCGGTTGCGCTCGATGGCCTCGACCGACGCCCGATCGTAGGCCACGTCCTCGACCGGCGCCCACGACGTGACCTCCTCGGCGAATCGCGCCAGGCTGTCCGGCGCGGCCCAATCGGCGCCCAGGCGCACGCGGTAGCTGGCGGGCAAGAACTGGGCGTCGTCGAAGATCTCGGCGCCCTCGCCGAACGCCTCACGGAAGATCTCGGCGGCCTCCTCGTGCGACACGAACCGCACCGAATCGACCCCGGGCGCCGCGCGGAGCCGGTCGCCCAGGTTGGCGGCGACTTCGGCGTCGGCGGCCTCGTCCAGAAACACCTCGGCCTCGGACGCCCGCTGGCGGAGCGTCTCGGACACGGCCTGCCACTGCCACGCGAGCAGGGCGACGATCCCGATGAGGACGAGGGCGATGGCGAGAGCGGCCACGCTGGCGGCCGTCGCAAGCTTGGCGCGGCGGAAGCCGGCGAGCCCCTCGCGGAGCGTGTAGGAGAGGGCCACGGGCGTCTGGGGGGAAGACGGCGGAAGGTAGCGAGCGGCGAGCGGATGATGCCGCTGCCCCGCCCGTCGGAGCGCATGGGCGGGGCGGTCTGGCCGAGCCGAAGACGCCCGCCCCGCCCCGCTCGAAGCGAGCGGGGCGGTTACGTGGGAAGGCGTCCGCGGCTGGCCGGGAGCACGGCGTCCAGCTCCTCCTTTACGCGGGGCCAGCCGAGCACCTCGACCGTCTGGAGCCGGCCGCCCTCCACGTCCACGACGACCACCCCGCCCCGGGCCTCCAAGTCCAGGCTGTCGGACTCCAATCGTCGATACGCCGGGTTGGGCGGGGCGGACCGGGCCGTGACGACGTGGAACGTGGCGCAGTCGGTCTGCCCGCACCGGCACCGACCGACGAGACGAAGGCCGCGCACCTGCGCCGCCAGCTCCGGCAAGCCGGACGCGGCGAGCAGCCGTCCGAGCTCGGCCGCGAACCGGGGCCGCACGTCCCCGACGAGCGGGGCGGCGTCGGGCGCGCGGCGGCTCACGGACACGCCCCTACGCCACCCCGCCCACGGCCACGGGCGGGGCGGTCTCGGCCGCCAGCGTCGTTTTGCGCACGAACGTGCCGAGCAGCGTCGCGCTCGTGCAGTCGTCGACGCGGACGACGGCGTAGTCGCCGCGCTCCAGGCCAGCGGGGCGGTCGAAGACGACCATGTGGCTCGTGTCCGTCCGCCCGCGGAGCTGCGCGTCGGACCGCTTCGACGTGCCCTCGACGAGCACGACCTCCTCGCGGCCCACGCGGGCGGTGTGGCTGGCGAGCGCGTGCTCGCGCTGGAGCGCGACGATCTCGGACAGCCGCGCGCGCTTGACGCTGTCGGGCACGTCGTCGGCGTACTTGCGCGCGGCGTAGGTGTCGGGCCGCTCCGAGTAGGCGAACGTGAAGGCGTGGTCGTAGCGGACGGCCTCCATGAGCGAGAGCGTATCGGCGTGCTCGGCGTCGGTCTCGCCGCAGAACCCGGCGATGATGTCGGTCGAGAGTGAGACGCCGGGGACGATCGCGCGGGCGCGCTCCACCAGGTCCAGGTAGTGCTCGCGCGTGTACGTCCGCCGCATCCGCGCCAGCACGTCGGTGTTCCCGTGCTGGACCGGGAGGTGGATAAAGTCGCAGACCGTCGGCCGCTCGCGGTGGACGTGCAGGAGCTCGTCGGAGCAGTCCTTCGGGTGGCTCGTCGAGTACCGGATGCGGAGCTCCGGCGAGAGCAGCGAGATCCGGTACAGCAGTTCGGCAAAGTCGACGGGCGCCCCGCCCTGGTCGACCCGGTACGAGTTCACGTTCTGGCCGAGGACCGTCACCTCCTTGTAGCCCGCGTCGACAAGCTGGCCGACCTCGGACAGGATCGAGGCGACCGGCCGGCTCCGCTCGCGGCCGCGCGTGAACGGGACCACGCAGAAGGCGCACATGTTGTCGCACCCGCGCATGATGGACACGAACGCGCTCACGCCGTTCGAGTCCAGGCGGACCGGCGCGAGGTCGGCGTAGGTCTCCTCGCGCGAGAGCTGGACGTTGACGGCGGCCTGGCCCGTCGCCTCGCTCTCGGCCAGCAGCCGCGGCAGGTCGCGGTAGGCGTCCGGCCCGACCACGAGGTCGACCAGCCGCTCCTGCTCCAGCAGCTTCGACCGCAGGCGCTCGGCCATGCAGCCGAGCACGCCGATCTGGAGGGCCGCCCCGCCCTCGGCCGCCTGCCGCTCTTTCCGCGCGCGGACGTGCGTGAGCCGCCCGCGCACGCGGTCCTCCGCCTTCTCGCGGATCGCGCACGTGTTGAGGAGCACGACGTCGGCGTCCATCTCGTCGCTCGCAATCGCGTACCCCGCCCCGCTCAGGATCGACGCCACGAGCTCGGAGTCGGCCACGTTCATCTGGCACCCGTAGGTCTCGATGTAGACGGCCCGGCCGTTCGTCCCGCCCCGCCCCGCCACCGGGCGCGGGAGGTCGAGGGTACCCGCCGTGTCGGGGGCGGACGAGACGGGGGCGACGGCGTCGGGGAGCACGTCGAGGTCGGCGATGGGCTGCATGACCGGGTGTGTGTCGGATGTGCGGCGAAGCTACGGGACGGCCCCACGCAGCGCCGCCCCGCCCTGCCGGTGAGGGCGGGGCGGGGCGGCAGAAGCCAGGCGGCGGGTGGACCGACGACGGTCCGGGGCTCCGAGATGTGCCGCCCACAAAACGGGGCGGACCCAAAGGGTGGGGTGGAGCCGAGACGGGACCGCCCGACAGACGGGCGCTCGGGCAGGCCGAGCTAGAACATCATGAGGCTGACGAGAGCGGCCGAGACGGCGCCGAGGCGGATCAGAAGGGCGGACGGACTCGCGAGACGGGCAGAATGGAGAGAGGAGGCGGTCATGCGTCTGGGGGCATGTGATGGTGCGGGAGTCCCCTGCACGGTGCGTGCCACCGGCGGCCATCTGCCCCTTCTGTCAGGGACAGGCGGGCTACTTGCCCGAGTGCCCCAGGGGCCGCTGAGAGTTTCCCCTAGCGCGCCCTGCCGTTCCGTCTTCACGGAGCTTTACGCCTGCCGCTCGCGCCCTGCCGTTTCGTCCTGCCGCCGCGTCGAGCGGAGCACGTACTTGCCGACGAGGTCGAACTCCAGGTTCACGGCCTGCCCGACCCGCCACCGCCCCGCCGACGTCTTCTGCCAGGTGTGCGGGATGACGGCGACGGCGAACGTCCCCGCCGGCTCGTCCAGCCGCGCGACCGTCAGCGAAACACCGTCGACGGTGACGGAGCCGACCGGGATCAGGTTGTCGGCGAACCGCTCGGGGTAGGCGATGCGGACGAGGTGCGAGTCGCCGAGCGCGTCGACGGCCTCGACCGTTCCCGTCGCGTCGACGTGGCCCTGCACGAGGTGGCCGTCGAGCCGGGCCGGCAGACGGAGCGCCCGCTCCAGGTTCACGCCGTCGCCCGCGCGGCGGTCGCCGAGCGCCGTCTTCGCCAGCGTCTCCTCGACGGCGACGGCCTCGAAGCCCGCGCCGTCCTGCGCCACGACCGTCAAGCACGCGCCGTCGACGGCGACGCTCTCGTCCACGCGCAACTCGTCCGCGAACGAGCACGCGACGCGCAGCCGCTTCCCCCCCGCGAGCGGGGTGACGGCGTCGATCTGGCCGACCTCTTCGACGATTCCGGTAAACATGATGGGGCGGGGTGGTGGGGGCAGCAGATGCGCCACCCCGCCCTCGGTGTGGGCGGGGCGGCCGTCGCGGCGTTGCATGCAACGCCGTCGGGCGGGGCGGACGGGCGGGGCGGCGGGCACGACCCAACCGCCCCGCCCGCGCGACACATAGACGAGAGCGGGCGGGGCGGTCCTTACACCGCGCGGCGGTAGCCCCGGAGGAGAACGTCGTCGCCCACCGTCTCCCACACCGCGTCCTCGAACGCGAGCGCGTCCGCCATCCGCCCCGCCCCGAGGCTGCCCAGGGCCGGCGTGCCGGCGCCGAGGAGCTTGGGGGCGACGAACCAGCAGACGCGGTCGGCGAGGTCGGCGGCCAGAAGCGCCGTCGCCAGCCCCGGCCCGGCCTCGACGAGCAGCGACTGCACCGGGCGCACGCCGTTGGGCAGGTCCGCCCCGCCCCCGAGCGCGTCGAGCGCGGCGCCCAGGTCGAGGTGGCCGCCCCGCTCGGGCACGCGGAGCACCGCCCCGCCCGCGCGCCGGAGCGCGTCGGCGTAGGGCGGGGCGGCGCCGTCGGAGACGAGGGCGACGGTGGGCGCGGCGCCGTCGGTGAACAGGGCGAGCCCGGGCGGCAGCGCGCCTGCGCGGTCGAGGACGACGCGGAGCGGCTGCCGCTGACCCGGCCCGAGCGGCGCGGCGCGCACCGTCAGCGCCGGGTCGTCAGCGTGCGCCGTGCCGGCGCCCACGAGGACGGCGTCGGCGTCGGCCCGCATCCGGTGGACGAGCGCCCGGGCAGGGCGGCCCGTCACCCAGCGGCTGTCGCCCGACGCCGCGGCCACCTGCCCGTCCAGCGTCGCCGCCGTCTTGAGCGTCACGAGCGGGCGCCCCGTGCGAACGTGCGTGAGGAACGCCTCGTTCAACCGCCGCGCCGCCCGCTCGCGGACCCCGACCGCCACGTCGACGCCGGCCGCGCGGAGCCGCCGGACGCCCCGCCCCACCACGGCCGGGAACGGGTCCTCGTGGGCCACGACGACGCGCCGGAATCCGCGGTCGAGGACGAGACTGGTGCACGGCGGCGTTTTGCCGGTGTGGCTGCACGGTTCGAGCGTGACGTAAAGCGTCGCCTCCGTCAGCCGGTCGCCGTACCCGTTCCGCTCCGCGTCGCGGACGGCCCAGACCTCGGCGTGCGGTCCGCCCCAGGCGCCGTGCCAGCCCTCCCCCCAGACCGCCCCGCCCGGGCTGACCACGACGGCGCCGACAAGAGGGTTGGGGCTGACGGCGCCGGCGCCCCGTGCGGCGAGCGCGAGCGCGCGATCCATCCAGCGGTCGTCGTCGGTCGTCATGCGTCGAGGCTCTTGAGCCGGTCTGCCAAGTCGGCGGGGACGGTGAACACGAAGGCGCGCCCCTGCTTCCGCTTGTCGAGGAGGCCGCGGGCCGCGAGGTCGAGGAGATCAGCCCGCGCCGTCGCGTAGGCCACGTCGTGGCTCCGCCGGTGCGACGCGATCGTGTACGCCGCATCGGGGCGGCGGATGGCGTGGCTGAGCAGCGCGAGTTGCCGGTGGTTCAAGTCTACCGTCGGCCGAAGGAGCGCACGGGCCTCCTGGACCTCGCGGGACTTCTGTTCGAGGTGCTCGCCTAGCTCCTGAACGGCCAGCTCGATCACGCGGAGCTGTGCGAGGATGAAGTAGGTGAGGTCGTTGTCGTCCGTCTCCGTGTAGAGGAACGACTTCGCGTACCGCGCTGGCGCCCGCTTGATAACCGTCGAGATCGACAGGAACTCAGCCAGCCAGAACCCCTCGCGCAGCATCGACCAGTAGAAGAGCGCCCGAGCCGTCCGCCCGTTCCCGTCCACGAACGGGTGATCGTAGGCGAGCCAGAAGTGGAGGAGGATTGACTTGAGGGCGGGGTGGAGAAAGACCCCGGTCTCAGCCTCGTTGGCGAACGCGCACATCCGCTCCAGCCGCTCCGCGATCTGGTCCGGCGGCGGCGGGGCATGAAGAAGCTGGTCCTGATCGTCGTACACCGCGATCCCGTCGCCGGCCTGGCGGAAGGGGCCGCTGCCGTCGAGCGTCCCCTCGGTCACGACCCGGTGGAGGTCTGTAACGACGTCCGGCGTGAGCGGCTCGTCGACGCGCTCTCGGACGGACTCCATCGCGCGGTAGTTGTTGAGGATCATCTGCTCCGACCGCGTCCGCGGAGCCCGGCCCGTCCGCAGCATCTCCTTCGCCACGCGCCGCGTCGTGGACGCGCCTTCGAGTTGACTCGACGCGATGGCCTCCTCGCGGAGCGACCGCATGAGGTACCGATCCCGCTCGCCCTCCGTCGCTGTCCGCTCGGGAAGCGCAATGCGCCCTGCAGCGTCTCGGTCGATCCGGTGGAGCCGCTCCAAGACAGGATCCACGAGGGCATACCGGAACGGCTCGCCCCGCTTGTCGAGAAGGGGAACCATACGGTAGAGTCCCATCCGAGCCATCTTCCGCGCGGCCCACACATCCTCTGCGCGGAGTCCCTTGGGGGACGGGACGTGCCGGAGACTGTCCCAATGACGGTACTTGCCACCAGGGGCAGGCCCCTTCTCCATCTCGCGCGTGAACGCGGCGAGCGCCGCCCCGCCCGGCTCCAACCGCTGGAAGACGGCCGAATACATGTCGGCGCGGGCCGGGGGCGGGGTGGGGAGCTTCATCCGGGGTAGCTTATCAGCTATCTATCAATCTACTATCAACTGATAGATGGCGCCGTCTACACCGCCTCCGCCCACTCCGGCGGCGGGTCGAGCGCCCACTGTTCGAAGTAGAACGTGTGCTCGCCGCGCGCGCGCCGGTACGGCGCCACGAACCGCCGCACGCCGGGCGGGGCGGGGTGGCGCGCGAACGCCTCGCGGAGCGGGCCGTCGAGCGGGCGCCGCGCGAACACGCTCCAGTCCCAGCCGTCGTGGGCGGGTTCGGGGAACAGGGCCGCCCCGCCCTCGGCGGCGAGCACGCGGCGGAGGGCGTGGAGGGCCTCCCGGCGCTCCACCCCGCCCGCCCCGCCTGCCGCCGCCTCGGCGAGCGCGTCGAGGGGGACGTCGCCGAGCGCGAGCGCGAGCGCGCCGGCGGGCGCCCGGAGGGCGGCGGCCGCCTCGTCTGCGCTCACCGCCCCGCCCCGCCCGTCGGCGCCGAGGTGGGTCCACGGGCGGTCGCCGGCCCAGGCGAGGAGCGGGGAGAGCCAGGCCGACGGCTCCGCCAGCGCCGTCAGGCCGACGCGGGGCGGGGCGGCGCTCAAGTCGGTGCCGGCGAGGTAGGCGCGGGCGTAGGGCGGGGCGGGGCGGCCGAGGAGCGCGTCGAGCGAGCCCAAGCCGGCGCCGCGGCGTCGGGCGTCGGGGTCGGCGTCCGCGGCGACGACTTCCAGGCCCGTGGGCTCCTCGACGAACACTTTGACGACGTCCATGCGGGGGGAATCGTCGGCGACGGTGCTGCGTTCCAGCCGCCCCACCCCGCCCGCATGAAAGCCGTACAGTCCGTCCTGACGTGGGCCGCGATCGCCGTCCTCGTCCTCCTCGCGCTCCCCGTCATCGCCGTCATCCGCCTGTTCGACCGGACGCCGGCCCGCGTCCGCACCGGGCGCGCGTTCCGCGACCTCGGCGCGCTCGTCCCGAGCATCAACCCGGCGTGGTCAGTCCGGGTCGGCGGCGTCGACCCGGCCGCGCTCCGCCACCCGTACGTCGTCGTCTCCAACCACCAGTCGCTGGCCGACATCCCCGTGATCTCGAAGCTCCCGTGGGAGATGAAGTGGGTGACGAAGGCCGAGCTGTTCCGCGTGCCGGTCATGGGGTGGCTCCAGCGGATGGCCGAGGACATCCCCGTCGACCGCCGCGATCCGAACAGCCGGTCGGCCGTCGTGCTGCGCGCGCGGCGCGTGCTGGCCCAGGGCTGCTCGGTCATGTTCTTCGCCGAGGGCACGCGCTCCCGAGACGGCCGGCTCAAGCGGTTCTACGACGGCGCGTTCTCGCTCGCCGTGCAGGCTGGCGTCCCCGTGCTCCCGCTGGCCATCGACGGCACGATGGACGCGATCCCCAAGCACGGGTGGACGTTCGGCCGCGCCGACGTGCGCCTCGCCGTGCTCCCGCCGGTCCCCACCGAGGGCTTGACCGAGGCCGACGTGCCGGCGCTCCGCGAGCGCGTGCGCGGGATGATCCTCGACCAGATCGCCGCGTGGCGCGAGCGGCCGCCGGACGCGGTCGACGCCCTGGCCCGCCCCGCCCTCGGCGCCGCGGGCGCGCAGGGCGCGGGCGGGGCGGAGATCGAAAACAGGGTGGAGACGCCCCACCCCGCCCCGCGCGGTTGATCCGCGGCCGGTCGGCGCCGTACGTTTCCGGTCCTCCGCTCCGGCGGAGACCCTGCCCGATAGCTCAATTGGCAGAGCGCCAGTTTCTGGATCTGGAGGTTCAAGGTTCGATTCCTTGTCGGGCAGCCACGGCGGCCCCTCGCACCTAAGCGGGGGGCCGCCGCTGCGTTCGGGCGGGGCGGCGGGTTTCCGAAGGCGCCGGGCACGGCGGTGTAGGCGGGGCGGCCGGCCGGCGAGTACCCTGTACCGCGCACCCCGTACCCGAGCCCCCATGCCCACGCACGTCCTCGCCCTCGACCAGGGCACGACCTCGTCCCGCGCCATCCTGTTCGACCGGGCGGGGCGGATCGCCGGGACCGCGCAAAAGGAGATCGAGCAGCACTTCCCGCGGCCCGGCTGGGTCGAGCACGACCCGACCGAGCTGTGGTCGTCGCAGGCCGGCGTGGCCGCCGAGGTGCTCACGCGCGCGGGCGTGGCCCCGAGCGACCTCGCGGCAGTCGGGATCACGAACCAGCGCGAGACGGTCGTCGTGTGGGACCGGCGGACCGGCCAGCCCGTCCACCGCGCGATTGTGTGGCAGGACCGGCGGACCGCCCCGCTCTGCGACGCGCTGAGGGAGGCGGGACACGAGGCGACGGTCCGCGAGAAGACCGGGCTCGTCCTCGACAGCTACTTCTCGGGCACCAAGGTCCGCTGGATCCTCGACCACGTCGACGGCGCCCGCGAGGCCGCCGAGGCCGGGCACCTCGCCTTCGGGACCGTCGACAGCTGGCTCGTGTGGAACCTCACGGGCGGGGCGGAGCACCTGACGGACGTGACCAACGCCTGCCGGACGCTCTTCTTCAACCTCCACACGGGCGACTGGGACGACGACCTGCTCGCGCTCCTCGACGTGCCGCGGTCGATGCTCCCCGAGGTCCGGTCGTCGTCCGAGGTCTACGCGCGCACGAGCGGGGCGCTGCTCTCGGCCGAGGTCCCTGTCGCCGGCATCGCGGGCGACCAGCAGGCGGCCACGTTCGGCCAGCGGTGCACGGCGCCGGGGCTCGCGAAAAACACCTACGGCACGGGCTGCTTTCTGCTGATGAACACGGGCGGGGAGGCGGTCGCGTCGGCGAACAACCTGCTCACGACGGTCGCGTGGCGGCGCGGCGACCGCCCCGCCCAGTACGCGCTCGAGGGCAGCGTCTTCGTGGCCGGCGCCGCCGTGCAGTGGCTCCGCGACGGGCTCGGGATCATCCGCTCGGCGTCCGAGGTCGAGGCCCTCGCGCGGCGGGTCGAGCACGCCGACGGCGTCGTCCTCGTCCCGGCGTTCACCGGGCTCGGCGCGCCGCACTGGGACGCCGACGCGCGCGGCACGCTCCTCGGTCTCACGCGCGGCACTACGGCGGCGCACGTCGCCCGCGCCACGCTCGACGGCATCGCCTTCCAGGTGGCCGACGTGCTCGACGCGATGGAGGCCGACGCCGGCCTCGCCGTCTCCGAGCTCCGCGTCGACGGCGGGGCGGCGTCCAACGACCTCCTGATGCAGATCCAGGCCGACCTCCTCCAGGTCCCCGTCGTCCGCCCCGCCGTGACGGAGACGACGGCGCTGGGGGCGGCCCTCCTGGCCGGCCTCGCCGTCGGGTTCTGGACCGAGGACGAGGTCGACGCGCAGTGGCAGCTCGACCGCCGCTTCGAGCCGGCCATCTCCCCCGACGAGGCCGCCGACCGCCGGGCGGGGTGGGGCCGCGCGCTCGACCGCGCGCGCGGGTGGGCCGCAGCTTGACGGCGGGTACGAGGTACAGGGTACTCGGTACGGTCGCCTCCTCGGCATCCCCGGACCGGGCACATCCACCCCGCCCCGCCCGTGGTGCCGTGGGCGGGGCAGCCTAGTTGTTTACAAGGAGTCTCCCTCCCCCACCGGGGGAGGGCCGGGGAGGGGGACGGATGTTGGGGCGGCCACCGAGGGCGGGGCGGCGCCCGCCCCACGCCCGGACCACCCCGCCCCGCCCGACGTACGGGCCACCCCGCCCCCACCCCGCCCCCACATGCTGGACCGAGACACCGCCCGCCGCGCCATCGACGAGGCCACCGAGCCCTGGGACATCGTCGTCGTCGGGGGTGGGGCGACCGGGCTGGGCTGCGCCATCGACGCCGCGGCCCGGGGCTACAAGACGCTGCTCCTGGAGCGCGACGACCTCGCCAAGGGCACGTCCAGCCGCTCGACCAAGCTGGTCCACGGCGGCGTCCGGTACCTCCGGCAGGGGAACGTGTCGCTCGTGCTGGAGGCGCTGAAGGAGCGGGGCACACTCCTCAAGAACGCCCCGCACCTCGTCCACGACCTCGCGTTCGTGGTCCCGAACTACGCGTGGTGGGAGGGGCCGTTCTACGGGATCGGCATGAAGGTGTACGACCTCATGGCGGGGCGGTCGGGGTTCGGGCGGAGCCGCCGGCTCTCGCGCGAGGAGACGCTGGAGCGCCTCCCGACGATCGAGCCCGACGGGCTGGACGGCGGCGTGGTCTACTACGACGGCCAGTTCGACGACGCCCGCCTCGCGGTCAACATGGCGCAGACGGCGGCCGAGCAGGGGGCGGCAATCCTCACGTACTGCGAGGTCACGGGGTTGACCAAGGACGGTGTCGAGGTGACGGGCGTCGTCGCCCGTGACGGCGAGACGGGCGAGACGGTCACGATTCCGGCCCGCGTCGTCGTCAACGCGACCGGCGTGTGGACCGACCGCGTGCGGCACATGGACGACGCCGCCGCCCCGCCCATGGTCCAGGCCAGCCAGGGCGTCCACATCGTGCTCGACCGGAGCTTCCTGCCCGGCGACAGCGCCATCATGGTGCCGAAGACCGACGACGGCCGCGTCCTCTTCGCGATCCCCTGGCGCGACGTGGTCGTCGTGGGGACGACCGACACACTGGTCGACGGCGCCGCGGCCGAGCCGCGCGCGCTCCCTGAAGAACTCAACTTCCTGCTCCGCCACGCCGCCCGCTACCTCACGCGCGACCCGTCGCCGGCCGACGTCAAGAGCGTGTTCGCCGGCCTCCGCCCGCTCGTCGCCGACCCGTCGGCCGAAGGCGGGACGGCGGCGCTCTCGCGCGACCACGTCCTCCACATCGCCGACTCCGGCCTGGTCACGATCACCGGCGGCAAGTGGACGACCTACCGCAAGATGGCCGAGGACACGGTCGACCAGGCGGCCGTCCTCGCCGGCCTCCCCGAGCGGCCCTGCCCCACCGCGGACCTGCCCATCCACGGCGCGGGCGGGGCGGGCGGGGCGGAGGCGGGCGGGGCGGGCGACCTCGCCGCCTACGGGTCCGACGCTCCGTTGCTCCAGGCGCTGATGGACGACCACCCCGCCCTCGGTGAGCGGCTCCACCCCGCCCGGCCGGTCCGCGCGGGGCAGGTCGTGTGGGCGGCCCGCCACGAGATGGCGCGGACGGTCGAGGACGTCCTCTCGCGGCGGACGCGCGAGCTGCTCTTGGACGCCCGCGCGAGCATCGAGATGGCCCCGCGCGTGGCGGCGCTCCTGGCCGAGGAGCTAGACCGCGACGGCGACTGGGAGCGCGAGCAGGTCGCGGCCTACACGGCGCTCGCCGAGGGCTACCTCGTGCCGGACGACGCGGGCGGGGCGGGGTGAGCGGGGCGGGGCGGCGACTACCGTGAGACGGAGATCACCCGCTCGGGCGCAACGCGAGGGAACGCCGCGTTGATGGACGGGACGAGCGGAAGCAGGTCGTCGATGTCATTGCTCGCCGCCGAGAGCACGATGAGACAGAGGTCGATCCCGCTCAGGTTCTGCTGGTGCTCAATGCCCCGGTCCATCGTGAGCAACACGTCGAACTCGGCCGCGGCGAGGTGGAGCAGCCGCCCGTTCTTGACCCCGCCCCACCCGCGCTCCGGCACGGTCACCGCCTCGGCCTCCAGATGCCGCTTCAGCTTGCGCGGCACGTTTTCGTCGAGGAGGACCCGGATCACGCGGCCAGCTCCCGCCCCGCCAGCTCAAGCAAGGCCTCCGCTTGGTCGCGCGTGACCGTCGGAAAGTCGTCGCGGAAGTCCTCAATCCGCTTCCCCTTGCGCAGATAGACGAGGAGCGTGTCGATGGGCACGCGGGTTCCGGTAAACACAGGCGTGCCGCCGAGGATTTCGGGGTCGGAGTGGTAGACGTCGGCGCGGTCCATCGGTCCGTGGGTGGGGCGTAAGCCAACGTACGGCGCCACGCCCTCGTGCTCCGCCCCGCCCTAGTCCGCCGCCCCGCCCAGCCGCTCCGCCAGCCCCGACGCGCGGGGCGCGTCCGTCGCCACGGCCCGCTCGACGGCGTCGGCGTCGCCAAAGACGACCACCCCGCCCCGGGCACGCGTGGCGGCCGTGTAGAGGAGCCGCCGCGAGACGAACGCGGCCCCGCGCGTGCCCGGCTCGGGCAGGACCACGCCGACGGCGTCGAACTCGGACCCCTGGCTTTTGTGGACCGTCAGCGCCCACGCCGGCTCGTGGGCGGGGAGGCGCTCGAAGGCGATGGGCTCGCGGTCGGGGAAGACGACCACGTCGCGGTTCTCGACGCGCCACAGCACGCCGACATCGCCGTTCGCGAGGCCGGTCGTCCGGTCGTTCTGGGTCACGAGGAGCGGGCGGCCCGGGTAGAGGCGGTCGCCGTACGGGCTCCACCGGACGTGCCCCGCCTGGCGCAGCGCCCGCTCGACCGTCTCGTTCAGCCCCTCGACCCCGCGCGGCCCTCGGCGGACGGCCGCCAACAAGCGGAACCGGCCGAGCGCCTCTAGCGCCGCCTCCGGCGTCTCCGCCGTCACCACGTCCGGCGCGAACCGCCCCGCCCAGGCGACGGCGGCCCCGGCAGGGTCGTCCTCCACCAAGTCCAGGGCGGGGCGGTCCCGGAGCGCGGCCACCGCCCCGCCCGCGTCTCCGTCGCGGACGGCGACGGCGAACACGCCCACGTCGGAGTCGGCCGTAAACCGGCGGCTCTCGGTGAGCGCCACGACCGACGCGGCGAGCGGGGCGGCGTCGGGATCTGCTTCCACCCCGCCCAGGCCGAGCGCGCCGCAAAACGCGTCCAGCCCGGGCGGGGCGGGGCCGGTGCCGGCCGCGCACAGGTCGGCGAACGTGGAGCCGACCTCGACCGGCGGGAGCTGGTCCGGGTCGCCCAGGACGACGAGCCGGGCCTCGGGGCGGAGCGCCGCGAGCAAGGCGTCGAACAGCGGCAGGTCCACCATTGAGCCCTCGTCGACGAGCACGAGGTCGTGGGGGAGCGGTGCGCGCGCGTCGTGGCGAAAGCCGGCGCGTTCGGGGTGCGCCCCGAGCAGCCGGTGCAGCGTGACGGCCTCGGTCGGCAGGCCGGCGCCGCGCTCACCCAGGTCAGCGACGCCACCCGCGAGGCTCTCGCTCAGGCGGGCCGCGGCCTTCCCCGTCGGCGCGGCGAGCGCGACGCGGAGGTCGGGCTGAGCGGCGCGCAGGAGGGCGAGGATGCGGGTCGCCGTGTAGGTCTTGCCCGTGCCCGGCCCGCCGGCCACCAGCAGGACGCGCTGGCGGAGCGCGGCGGCGGCGGCCAGCGCCTGCCGGTCCAGCGCTCCATCCGCGCGCGGCGGGAACAGCGCCCCGAACGCCTCGGCGGCCGCCGCGGGCGGGGCGGCGAGCGCCGGGCCGACGCGCGCGAGCACGGCCGCGGCCGTCCGCCGCTCGGCGTCGACGAACCGGCGCAGCGCGAGCCGGTCGCGGTCGAGGACGAGCGGGGCCGCCCCGCCCGCGGCCGCTCCGACGGCCGGGCTCGCCTCCAGGTGTGCGCGCCACGCGTCGAGAGCGGGGAGGATCGGCAGGCCGCGCCCGCCCCGCCCTGCGGAAGCGGGCGCGTGCTCGTCCTCGGGGAACGGGAGGCCGGCGTGCTCGCCCAGGGCGACAGCGCTGTGGCCGTCGCGCCGCGCGCGGCTGACGAGGGCCGTCGAGAGCGCGAGCGCCCGCGCGCGGTCGGCGTCGGGCGCGCCGTGCTCGGCGTCGAGGCCAGCGACCATCCGCCCGAGCGCGAGGTCGATGGGCGCGGCGGCCTCGGCCTCGGCGAGCCGGTCGAGCGCGTCGGCGACGGCGTGCGGGAGCCTACGCATAGGGCGGGGTGCGGGCGGGGCGGGGTCTACGCCCCCGGGTACCTACAGCCGGTCGTGCGCCTCCGGCTCCACGTCCGGCGCCTTCGCCAGCACCGCCAGCAGCTTTTCCCGCCCCCCCCGCTTTGCCCGCTCGGCCAGGTAGTCCACCGTCGCCACCGACGCCACCTTCTCCGCGAGCGCGAGCGTAGCGAGCTCCCCGACGGAGACGCCCTCTCGGGCCGCCAGCGCCTCGGCTTGCTCCTGGAGCGAGCGCGGGATGTTCAGGCTCAGCGTGCTCATGGCGCGGGAGGGCGAGTGGAACGGTTAAGGTATCGCGCCGATCTCCCGGAGGAGCTCCTTCGGGTCGGCCACGCTGACGCCGAACCGCTCAGCCCCGGCAAAGTCGGTCCGGTTGTAGGTCACGACGTAGTCGCACCCGGCGGCCACGGCGAGCTCGAGGACGTGTTCGTCGTCCGGGTCCCGGAGGTACGGCCGCCACAGGAAGTAGATCCGATGGGGGACGGCCAGGGCACACAGCGAGTCCACTACGTCGTCCACATCGCGCCGAGACAGCCCGATCTCCTTCCGCTGGCGGGTCAGGACGGCCTCGTACTCGAACGCGAGCGGGACCGAGAGGTGGATGTCGAACGCGCCGGTCCCGATAAGCGAGAGGAGGAGCGACGAGGCCCCGCGCCCTGACCGTTGGGCCGCGACGACGACGTTCGTGTCGATGACGATCTGGGGCGGACGACTCATCGGCCGCCAGAATACGGAGCCGCCCGCCGCGCAACGGGACCAGCTACACAGCCGAAGGGCAGCGGGACCGTAGCCTCAACGGGTTCGGCGCTTCGCGAGGCTCCGCAACACTCGATCCGTTCGCCCCCGCTCTACCCCGCTAGCAGCCCGTCCAGCGCCTCCACGAGCGCCGCCGACGGCCGGTGCCGGAACAGCCCCGCCGCCCCGCCCCGCCCTGCGTCGTCCGCGTCGTCGGGCGGGGTGGCCGCCCCGCCCAGTCCGCGCAGGAACGCGTACGCCGCCCCGCCCACGTGCGTCTCGTAGGCGTAGGCCGCGCCCAGACGCGAGCGGAGGTAGCGGTGGAGGCCCAGCGTGTAGAGGTGGAGTTGGAGGCCGTAGTGGTGCTCCAGCATGGTCGCCTGGAGCGCGTCGGGCGCATAGGCCGAGGCGTCCGCGCCCAGCCGGTTGCTTTTCCAGTCGACCACCCACCAGCGGTCGTCGGCCAACGCCACGAGGTCGGCCGAGCCTACGAGGAAGCCGTCGACGGCGGCCGGCGAGAGGCGCGAGAGGGCGTCCGCGTAGTCGGCCCCAAAGGGCGCGGCGCCGTGGGAGCGGAACACGTCGGCGAGGGCGCCCGGCGCCACGCGCGCGAGGGGCAGGGTGAAGTCCCACTCGGGCGCGAGCGCCGCCGCCTCCACGTCTCGGAGCGCCACCCCGCCCAGGAGCGGGGCGGTCGCCACGCGCTCGACGAGGGCCAGGACCTCGGCCGCCGGGTCGATGCGCGCGCGGTGGCGTCGCGGCAGAGCCAGCCCGTGCCGCTCCAGGCGCCGGGCGACCGTCTCGCGGTTGGCCTCGGCGGCGTCCTCGTCGTCCCCCCACTTGGCGTACTGGAGGACTTCGTGGAGGCACGTGCCCGGGCCGGCGCCGGCGGCGAAGGCGTGGAGGCCGGTCGGCTCGGCGTCGGCGCGGGCCTCGGGCGGGGCGGCCGGCTCGTCCGACGCCGCGAGCCCGCCGCCCCGCCCGTCCGCGTCGCGCCCGGCCGTCCATGCCGTAAACGAGGCCCGCTTCCAGGGCGAGTCCAGCCGCCGCCGCGCGTCGTCCGGGAGCGCGAGCGCCGCCCCGCCCCGCGCGGCGGCGGGCGGGGCGGGCGGGGCGGCGTCGTCGAGCGAGGGCGGGTCGACGACGGCCATGAGCCGGCCGGTCGGGTCGAGCGCGTGGAGCGGGGCGAGCACGTCGTCCTGCGCCGCGCGTTTGCGGGCCGCCTCGACGTGGTCGGCCAGGCCGCCGCCCCGCTCGGCGTCGTGGCCGCACAAGAGGTAGCCCAGGCTGGACACGTTGTCGACCCGCGTGCGCCACGACGTGACCGGCCCCCAGACCACGTAGCACCGCTCGCGCGCGCGCGTCAGCGCCACGTACGCCGTGCGGACGCCCTCGGCGAGCGCGTCGGCCTGGCGGAGCCGGTCGTGGTCGTCGGCCTCGGGCGAGCCCAGGTCGTAGACGACGCCGTCTGGCGTCCGCGCGAGCACCGGGTCCTGCCGCTTGTACGCCCGCTCGCTGACGGCCCAGAGGTACGGGAGGAACACGACCTCGTACTCCAGCCCCTTCGCGTTGTGGTGCGTGGTAATCGTGACGGCCGCCGCGTCGCGCTCCAGCCGCAGCTCCTTCATGCCGCGCGAGGGCAGCGCCTGCTCCGTCCGGTGGCGGAGCCAGTGCAGGAGGTCGTCGGGCGAGCGCGCGCCGGCCCGCTCGATCTCGTGGAGGAGCTCGGCCGTGTGGCGGAGGTCGGTCGCCCAGCGCTCGCCGTCGGGCCGGGCGAGCAGCCGGTCGAGCACGCCCTCGGCCTCCTGGAAGGCGACGAGCACGCCGAGCACGCCGCCCCGCCGCCACATCCGCTGCCACTCGCGGAGCCGCCCCGCGACGGCCGCGTCGGTCTCGGGGTCGTCGTCGAGGCCGGCGATCTCGCGGGCGGTCCACCCCCAGAGCTCGGTCGAGAGCGCGGCCCGGCGCGCGCGCTCGTCGCCCGCCCGGAGCACGGCGCGGAGCACGAGCTCGACGTCGGCCATCGCCGCGCTGTCGCGGACGTCGTTCGACCGCGACACGACCGACGGCACGCCGACGCCTTGGAGCGCCGCTTGCACGTCGTTCGCCTGGAACCGCGTGGGGACGAGCACGGCGATGTCGCCGGGCTCCAGCGCGCGATCGCCCAGCCGGGCCTCGGCCAGCAGCCGGCGCACTTCGGCGGCCACGAACGCCGGGATCTCCGCCTGCACGGCCCCCTTCCCCATCGGCTTGCCGTCCTCCTTCGTCGGCATCGGCCACCACACGAGGGGCGGGGTGGCTCCGCCGTCCTGCAACGCGGGCTCGCGGCGCGCGGCCTGGACGGGCCGGAACGGGATGTCGTCGAACAGGAACGCCCGCTCGGGCCGCGCAAAGACGGCGTTGACGGCGTCGACCAGGCCGGCCGCGCTGCGCCAGTTGGTGCCCAGCGTGAACCGGCGGTCGGCCTCGCGCTGCGCGCCCAGGTAGGCGTGGACGTCGGCGCCGCGGAAGGCGTAGATGGCCTGCTTCGGGTCGCCGACGAAGTACAGCGGGCGGCCCGCAAACGCCGTCTTGAAGATGGCGTACTGGAGCGGGTCGGTGTCCTGGAACTCGTCGATGAGGGCGACCGAGAACTGGCGGCCGATCGTCTCGGCGAGCGCCGGGCCGGTCGCGCGGTCGTGGAGCGCGTCGTGGAGCCGCGTGATGAGGTCGCCGAACGTGAGCTGCCCGCGCCGCTCCTTGATCGCCTCGATCTGGTCCTCCACCTCGACGATGAACCGGCGGACGAACGCGAGGTCGACGGCCCGCGCGGCCTCCATGACCGCCTCGCACGCGGCGAGGGCGGGGTGGGCCAGGGCCGCCGCGACGGCCGCCTTCTGCGCCTTGCTCCGCGTCGTCGCCTTTTTCTGGACCGCCTCGGCTGTGCACAAGGCGACGGCCGCGATCGCGTCCGGCTCCGCCCCGCCCGCGAACGCCGCCACGCGGCGGAGGACGTCCGCCCCGCCCGGCCCATCGAGCGGGGCGTCCTGGTTCCAGTCGAGGGCACCGAGGAGCGCGCCCACGGCGTCGGCGTCCCAGGCGGCGTCGAGCGCGGCGCGGGCCTCGGCGAGCGCGTCGAGCGCGGCGTCCAGGTCCGGCGCCTCGGGCAGCACGCGGACGTGCGGGAAGTCGGCGACGGCCGCGTGGTGGGCGACGAGGGCGTCGGGCGTCCGGCCGTGGTGGAGCGCGAGCGCCGTCAGGAGCGGGTTCGCGTGCGTGAGCCGTGCCCAGGCGTCGGCGGCGGCGCGCGCGCGGAGGGCGGCGCTGTCGGCGTCCTCGACAAAGTCCAGGTCGAACGGCGTCCCGCTCTCGAACGCGGCCTGCTCCAGCACGCGCCGGCAGAACCCGTGGATCGTGAAGATGCCGGCCTCGTCCACGCGGTCGAGCGCGGCGAGCAGCCGGCCCTCCGCGCCGTCGCGGGCGAGGAGCTCGGCGAGCGGCCGCGTAAGGTCGTCGGGTTCGACCTGCCCACGCGCGACGGCGAGCGCCTGCCGGAGCGCCGCGCGCACGCGCGTCCTCAGCTCGTCGGTCGCCGCGTTCGTGAACGTGACCACGAGCAGCCGGCGGAGGTCGGGCGCCGCGCCCAGCCACTCGCCCTCCAGCACGAGGCGGAGCACGAGCCCGGCGATGGCGAACGTCTTACCGGTCCCGGCACTCGCCTCGACGAGCGTCCGCCCGGGCTCGACGGGCGTGGCCCAGTACTCGAAGGGCGGCACGTCGGCCGCCCCGCCCGGGCGGGGCACGAGGGACAGGGCCGCCCCGCCCCGCTCGGGCGGCTGGGGCGGGGCGAGGCGGTCTGGGGCGGCCGCTTCTGCCCGCTCGCTCCCCCCGTCCCCCCGCCCATCGCTCCGGCTCCGCCGCCGCTCACGGGCGCTCGGACTGTCCCCCTCACGCGTGAGGGGGACAGCTTTCCTGCCTGGGAGCGAAGCGACCGGCGGGGAAGCGGGGGGAGCCTCGGGCGGGGCGGCCTCGGGCGGGGCGGCGGCACCTGTTCGGAGTCCCCCTCCCCCACCGGGGGAGGGCTGGGGTGAGGGGTCCACCCCGCCCCGTCCGTCAGCGGCAGGTCGGGACGCCGTGCTCGACTCCTCCACCACCCCTAGCCCCTCCTGTCCAGGAGGGGGACTGTCTCCGCCCCGCCCTTCTGGAGTCGGCTCAGCACCTGCGCCCATCTCGTCCCCCGCCCCGCCCTCGCTGACGGGCGGGGCGGCCGCGCCGTCGCCGCCGGCCTCGCCGCCGGGCGGGGCGGCGCCCTCGGGGGGCGGGCCGTCGAACAGGGACCGCTGGCTCACGACGGGACGCCCTCGCGGCGGGCGTGGAGGAGCGGCGCCCACAGCGCGAGCGACCACTTGGCGAACGGCTCCTCGCGCTCGAACGGGTCGCGGCCGCGCGTCGCGAGCGCGACGTAGGCGTCGTCGCGGTCGCCGCGGGCGTCGCCCCACGGGTCGAACGCCTTGCGCGCGGCGATGACGGCGCCCGTCGCCGGCCGGAACGACCGGGAGCGGCGGCCCTCGACCACGCGGCCCGCGTAGTCGGCCAGGTCGCGCGAGGAGAGCTTGTCGGCGTAGGCGTGCGAGGCGCGCTCGTAGACCGGGAGCCGCCCCGCCCGCGCCTGGTGGTAGCCCTTGGCGAGCGCGCCGAGGAGCGCCCGCGCCTCACGGGCGGGGACCGACTCGAAGTGGGCCGTCCCGTCGATGCCGACCGTGCACGACCTGCCCGCCCCGCCCTCGACCGCGCACAGCGCGAGGTGGTCGAGCCAGGACGCCACGAGGTGCCGCGGGCGGACGGCGCCGGCCCGGTAGCGGAGCGCGCCCCGCTCGCCCAGGTGCGGGACGGTCCCCACGACGCGCGTGCCGGCGACGTCGACCTCGACCGCGCGCGGCTCCGTCGGCCCCCACGCGCGGACGGCGTCGACGACCGGGGCGGCCTCGGCGCGGATCCGGCGGAGGAGCGCGGCGCCGGGCGCCCCGCCCGGAAGCAGGCCGCCGCGGAGCAGGAGCGCCTCCAGATCGGCATCGCTCAACCCGCCCAGCGCGCCCTCGACGACCGCCTCGCGGACGCGCCACCGCTCAAGCCCGCCCAGCGTCACCGGCTCGTCGTCGCGCACGGCGTCCTCCTCCAGGTCCAGCGACACCTTCAGCCGGCGGCGGACGGCGAACTGGCTCGGGTTCGTCCACGCCGCGGCGAGGTCGGCGAGCGTCACCTCACCCGCGTCGTCCTCGTCGGGGAGCGGGCCGCCGTCGTGGTACGGGCGGGGCGGGGCGGCTGCGCCGCGCGCCACGAGGTGCTGGCCGGCGTAGCTCGTCGGGCCGGCACGGTCGAAGTAGCTCTCGGCAAACGGCTGGAGCCGGTGGCGGACCACGAACTGCGCGCGCCCCGCCGGCCCCCAGTGGAGGTCGCAGGCGTCGAGGAAGGCGTCGAGGCAGACCGAGGCGGCGCGCTCGGCGTTGTCCTTCTCGGACCGGCCGACGTAGGACAGGACGAGGCGGTCGCCTGCGGCCAGCACGGCGTCGACGAACAGCTGCTTTTCGGTCGCCCGCGGCGAGGCGTCGCCCGGGTGCGGGTGCTGGGCGAGCAGGTCGAACCCGGCCGGCGTCTCGGGCCGCGGCCACACGCCGTCGCCCAAGCCCAGGAACGCGACGACGCGGAACGGGGCGTGGCGGAGCACGAGCGGGTCGGCGACGGTGATGCGCCCCGTGAGGACGGCCTCGCGCTGCTCGAACGAACCGGCCGCGCCGTCCAGGTGCGCGCGGACCACGCGGAACGGGACGTCCGCCCCGGGCGACGATGCCAGCTCGTCCAGCCCGGCGAGGTCGGCGGCGAGGCCGCGCAGGAACACGACGGCCTCGACCTCCTCCTCGGCCTCGGCCGCGAACACGCCGTCGAGGAACCGGAGCAGGTGCCCCGGCCACTCAGCGAGCGGGGCGGGGCGGTCGATGGCGCCGAGCGCCGAGAACAGGGCCTCGGCCCACTCGCAGAACCGGCCCAAGAGGTCGGCGCCGTCGAGCCCGGCCGCGTCGCAGGCGGCGTGCCCGAGGACGAGGCCCGCCCCGCCCTCCGCCCCGCCCGCGGCGTCCTCCCCCGCCCCGCCCGCGTCGGGTCCGCCCGTCATGACGCCGAGGAGGAGCCGGTCGAGCCCGTAGCGCCACGTGTGGAGGTCGTCGGCCGGGAGCCCGAACCGCTCTTTGCGCTCGCCGGTGAGCCCCCAGCACACGCCGGCCTCTTTCACCCACGCCCGGAGCCGCGGGAGCTCATCCTCGCGGATGCCGGCCGCCTGCCGTACGACGGGGTAGCCCAGCAGGTCGAGCAGCTCCGACGCCGTCACGCGCCCGTCGTGCATGCGGAGCGCCTTGCGGAACGCCTCGACCACACGGAGCGCCGGCGCGTGCGGGTGGTTCACGACGTGGACCGGGAGCCGGACCACCGCCCCGCCCCCGTCGCCGGTCGCGCTTTCGGCCTCGAACACGGCGTCGACGAGCGGGGCGTAGACGGCGAGGTCGGGGACGACGACGAGCACGTCCGACGGCCGCAGCCCGGGCACGTCGGCAAAGGCGTCGAGGAGCGCGTCGCGGAGCGCCTCCAGCTCGCGCCGCGGCGAGTGGCAGTCGTGGACGCGGACCGACCGGTCGGCGGGGTCGAGCGGGACGGGCGCCGCGGGCGGGGCGTCGGCGCCGAGCGCGGCGCGCAGTTGGTCGAGCGCCGCGAGCGGGGCGGCCGCGGCTGTCCGAGGTCCCCCTCCCCCACCGGGGGAGGGCTGGGGTGGGGGACAGACGTCGGTAGGGGCGGGGCGGTCGCCCCCCCTCCCGGCCTCCCCCCGTCGGGGGGAGGGGAAAGTCCCGCCCCGCCCGTCGGCGGCGAACGGAGACGGGGCGCCCACCCGGTCCACCACCCCTAGCCCCTCCTGGCCAGGAGGGGGACTTGCCCGCCCCGCCCCGCCCTCGGGCTGGGCGGCCAGCCGCTCGGGCGCCGGCGCCCCCAGCTCGGCCTGGACGCTCCAGAAGTCGCGCGTGCGGCCGGCGAGGGCGCGGAGCAGCGGGTGTGCGTGCGGCTCCGTCGTCGGCTCGTGTCCGGGCGTGACGGCGTAGACCGTGACCGGGACGTGGCGCGCGAGCGCGGCGAGCATCCCGGCGTAGACCGGCGGCAGCACGAGGCCGCCGAAGACCGAGATCCGCGGCGGCAGCGCGAGCCGCGGGGCGGGGCGGTCGAGCTGGGCGCGGAGCCGGTCGAGCAGGAGCCCGCGGTGCTCCAGGCCGTCCGCGAGCAGCGCCCGCCAGAGCGCCGCCTGCCACGCCCCGTGCGCGAAGCCAGGGACCGGATCGGCGCCCTCGGCCCAGGCTGCGAGCACGTCGGGCCGGTACACCTGATAATCGTCGAACAGGCGCGCGAGGCGCGACGCCAGCGGCATCGTCTGGCCCGTCTTGTCGAGGTACGACCGGAGCGGGGCGGTGACGGGGTCGCCGTCGAGAGCCTCCAGAATCGGAGCGAGGCGCCACGCGAGCGGGCCGGCCTCGAACGGCTGGTCGCCCTGGTGCGTCCCGGCGAGGCGGTCGACCAGGCCCACGACGGCGGGCAGGTCGAGCGACGCCGCGCACCCCAGCCGCTCGGCGAGCGCGTGCGTGAGCCACGCCCGCAGCCCGGCGTTCCGCGACACGACGACCGTCTCGCGCTGGAGCGGCGGGAGCGGGGCGGCCTCCAGCGTCGCCGCCAGCCGCTCGAACAGCGGGCCGAGGCCGGGGGCGGTGACGACGGAGAGGCCGGGCGGGGCCACAGGGGCGGGGGGAAACGGGCGGAGCGGCAAGCTACAAACCACCCCGCCCCGCCCGAAGCGTCGGGCAGTGGGCAGCGGGCAGAATGCACCACCCCGCCCATGCGTGGGCGGTGAGGCCGACGTAGCGGCGTTGCATGCAACGCCGTCGGGCCGCGGCGCCCGGGCGGGGCGGACGTCGTAGGGGCGACCGGCGGTCGCCCGCACCTCGGGCACGGCGCCCGCGGCCGAGGCGCCTGGCACGGGCGGGGCGGCGCCTGACCGAACCGCCCCGCTCGCCCCGGACACGACGAGTCGTGTCCCTACGGGTGCCCGCCGGTGGGCGGGTCGCACCGGGCGGGCCGGCGCACGTCCAGACCGCCCCGCCCGCACCCGCCGCCCGGGGGCACCGCGTTCCGCCCGCCCCGCCCCACGAACCCGCCGCAGGAGCGCGCGTTCGACGCCGCCCATGCGCCTGCTCCTCCTCGCCGCCGTTTTCCTCGCCGCGTGCGACCGCCCCGCCCCGCCCCCGGCGGCGGGCGGGGCGGCGAGCGCGACGGCCGCCGTCCCGTATCGGCTGGCCGAGCCGGACCTCGCCCTCACGCTCCCGGCCGAGCTGCGCGAGGTGTCCGGCCTCACGCTCCTGCCCACGGGCCGCGTCGGGGCGGTCCAGGACGAGGACGGCCTGATCTACGAGGTCGACCCCGGGAGCGGCGCCGTCCTCACGCGCGAGCGGTTCCACGGCGCGGGCGACTTCGAGGGCGTCGAGCTCACGACCGACGCCATCTGGACCCTCAAGAGCAACGGCGACCTGTTCCGCGTGCGCCAGACCGACGACGGGCGCGTCGAGGCCGACCTGTTCGAGACGCCCCTCGCGAGCCGGAACGACGCCGAAGGCCTGGGCTACGACCTCGCCCAGAACCGGCTGCTCATCGCGTGCAAGGAGGACCCCGGCCTCGACCTCCGCGGCGTCCGCGCCGTCTACGCCTTCGACCTCGCCACGCTCGCGCTCTCCGAGCGCCCCGTGTTCACGCTCGACCGCGCCCGCGTCGACGGCGACGACGCGTTCAAGCCGTCTGCACTCGCTGTTCACCCGGCGACGGGTCAGGTTTACGTGCTGTCGTCCGTCCGAAAGGCGCTGGCCGTCGTCGAACCCGACGGCACGCTTTCTGCCGTCGTCGAGCTTCCGCCCGCCCTCTACCCGCAGCCCGAGGGCATCGCGTTCGCCGCCGACGGCACGCTGTTCATCTCGAACGAGGGGCCGGTCGGGTCCGGCACCCTCCTCCGCTTCGCGCCCCCTGACGCTTGATGCCGCCGACCCCGTTTTCGAGGCCCCGCCCCGCCCCGCTCGCCGCCCCGCCCGTGCGGCTGCTCCTGCTCGGCCTCTGCGTCCTGTTCGCCTCGGCGTGCGCGTCGACGGGGACGTACGTGGCGGGCGCGTACCAGGACGAGCCGGTCCCCCCGCTCCCCGCCGACGAGGTCGCCCACACGGTTTTCCTGACCGGCAACACGGGCGACCTCGACACGGGGGCCGTGCTGCGCGCGCTCGGCGCCGACGCCCGCGGGCGGGGCGGGGCGGCGACCGTCGCGTTCCTGGGCGACGTGACGACGGACGGCGTGCCGGCCGCCGGTGCCGGCGACCGAGCCGAGGCGCTGGACAAGCTCGACGCGCTCGCCGACGCGCTCGGGGCCTTCGAGGGCGAGGTCGTCGTCGTCCCCGGCGACCGCGACTGGAGGCAGGGCGAGAACGGCGTGCGCCGGCTCGAAACCGTCGTGGACAGCCTGTTCGGCGGCGACGCGCTCGTGCCCGGCGACCAGTCCGGCGGCCCGCGCGAGTGGGAGCCGGCCGAGGGCCTCCGCCTGGTCGCCCTCGATACCGGCTGGTGGCTGCTCGACGCCGACGCCCGCCCGCCGGGCGAGGCCGAAGGCCAGGACGTCCGCACGCCGGGCGACGTGGCCCGCATCCTCCGGCAGATCGTGGTCGACCGCGACGACAGCCGGATCGTGGTCCTCGCCCACCACCCGCTCGCCTCGCGCGGCGAGCACGCCGGCTACCGGACGGTCGGCCAGACGCTCGCCACGCTCGGAATCGGCGCGCTCGCCGCGCGGACGTTCGGGCGGGACCGCCAGGACCTGGCCTCGCCGGAGTACCGGGCCATGCGCGCCGTGCTCGAAGCGTCGACGGCCGGGCACGACCGGCTCGTGTGGGCGGCCTCCCACGACCACAGCCTCCAGACGCTCCCCACCGACCGCTCGGTAACCGTCCGCCAGTTCAACCTCGTGAGCGGGACCGGGGGCGGGGCGGTCGACCCGGTCTCGTCCGAGGGCGCCCTCCACGTCGCCGCGCGGCCGGGCTACCAGCGGCTGCTCTACTACCCCGACGGCCGCTTGTGGACCGAGACCGTCGAGGTGGACCCCGAGACCGGAGCCGCCGAGGTCGCGTTTCGGACCGAGCTGGCCGGCCCGATCCCCGAGCTCGTCGACCCCGAGGTGCCGACCGACGTCGAGGCCGAGGAGCTGCCCGAGACGCTGGGCGAGACGGTCGTGGCCGAGCTGGACGCCGGCTTTTCGCAGTCCCCCCGGTTCTCGGACGGCGCCGTCGCGCGGACCCTCTTCGGCGACCGCTACCGCGACGCGTGGCACACGCGCGTCGAGGTCCCCGTCGTGGACATGGGTACCGAGGCCGGCGGGCTCACGCCGATCAAGCGGAGCGGGGGGAACCAGACGACGGGGCTCCGGCTCGAGAGCGGCGACGGCCACGTGTACGACTTCCGCCTGCTCGAAAAGGGCGGGACGGGGCAGGTCCCGGCCGATCTCCGCGACGGGCTCGTGTCCGACGTGGTCCTCGAGCTCCGCGCGGCGGCCATCCCCTACGGCGCGATCGTGACGGCCGAGCTGTCGAACGCGGTCGGCGTGCCCACGCCCCGCCCCCGCATCGTCTACGTCCCCGACGACCCCCGACTCGGCCGCTACCGCGACCAGTTCGGGGACCGCCTGGCGACGCTCGAGCTCCGCCCCGACGACGACGTCTCGGACGTGCCCGAGTTCGAAGGCTTCACCGACGTGATCTCCGACGAGAAGCTCCGCGAGGAGCTCCGCGAGGACCAGGACCACTACGTCGACCAGCGGGCGTTCCTCCGCGCCCGGCTCGTCGACATGCTGGTGGCCGACTGGGACCGGCACGCGGGCCAGTTCCGGTGGGGCGCCTTCGAGCCCGGCGAGCTGGACTCGACGCTGACGGGCGACGCGGCGACCAAGGGCAAGGTGTACCTCCCGGTCCCCCGCGACCACGACTGGGCGTTCTACGGGATCGGCGGGCTCCTCCAACCCGCCCTGTTCTCGTTCGACGACCGGCTCCAGGGCATCGGCGAGTCGTACGGGAGCATCGCCGGGCTGACGCGGAACGGGTTCGACCAGGACCGCCGGTTCCTCAACGCGCTCACGCGCGAGGACTGGGAGGCCATCGCCCGGGACGTCCAGGCGGCGCTCTCCGACACCGTCATCGCGCGGTCGCTGGACGTCCTCCCCGCCCCGGTCTACGACGAGCTGGCGCCCGGGTGGGAGCGGGCCTTGGAAGGCCGCCGCGACCGGCTCGTCGACCTCGCCCGGCGCTACTACGACATCCAGGCGCGGATCGTCGACGTGCTCGGGAGCGACGAGCGCGAGGCGTTCGAGATCGAGCGGCTGGCCGACGGTCGCCTCCGCGTCACCGTCCGCTCGTACAAGGGCGGGGAGGTCGGCCGCGAGCTCTATGCCCGCACGTTCTCGCCCGACGAGACCGTCCAGGTCCGGCTCTACGGGATGGCCGGCGACGACCTGTTCCGCGTCGTCGGCGACGGGCCGGACGACATCGGCCTCCGCATCATCGGGGGCGCCGGCGACGACGTCGTGGACGCCCCGGCCGGTCACCTCGCCCTCTACGACACGCCGGGCGGGGCGGTGTTCGAGGCCCGCGGCCCCGGCGTCAAGGACCGGCGCTCCGAGGACGCCGACGTCAACCTCTACGACCCGACCGAACGGGTCCGGGGCATGCGCCGGGTGTTCCCGGACGTCGGCTACCAGTCGACGGACGGCGTGATCCTGGGGGCGGGCATCACGTGGTCGGTGCCGGGCTTCCGGCTCCGGCCCTACGCGGCCGTCCACTCGGTCTCGGCCAACATCGCGACGGCCACGGGCGGGGTGGCCGCGCGCTACACCGGCTACATGCGCCACGTGATCGGGCCGCTCAGCCTCACGCTCGACGCGCAGGCGTCGACGCCGCGCTACGCCCGCAACTTCTACGGGTTCGGGAACGGGACGGCGGACGTGGGCTCCGACCTGGCGCGCGTGAACCTGGCTCGGGCGCAGGTGCGGGCCGGCCTGGGCACGCCGCTCGGCCAGGGCGCCCTCGTCTCGTTCGGGCCGAGCGTCCGCTACGCCGACGCGAGCGCGCCCGACCTGGACGACCTCGACCTCGACCTCGGCTTCGACCGGCCGAACGGCACCGTCGTCCTCCCCGCCCCGCCCGCGCTCGCGCTGGGCGCCGACGCCTTCGACCCGCAGACGCACGCGGGCGCGTTCGGGCGGTTCGAGGTGGCCGCGCTGGACCGGGCCGTGAACCCGCGCCAGGGCGTCCGCATCGCGGTCGAGGGCGACGTGCTCGCCGGCCTCACGGGGCCGGCCGAGACGTACGGGGCCGTCCTCGGCGAGATCGCCGCCTACGTCCCGGTCGCGGCCGCGCCCCAGGTCACGCTCGCGCTCCGGGGCGGGGCGGAGACGCGCGTGGGCGACTTCCCGTTCTACGACGCGGCCGTGATCGGCGGGCTGGGCACACTCCGCGGCTACCGCCGCGAGCGGTTCTCGGGGCGGACGGCGGCGTCGGCGTCCGCCGAGGTCCGGGCGGCGCTGTTCGACGTGAGCACCTACGTGCTCCCGGTCCAGGTCGGCGTGCTCGGGTTCGTCGACGGCGGCCGCGTCTGGGCCGACACGCCCGAGTGCACGGACGCGCTCTCGCCCGAGGCGTGCGCCCTCGTCGACTTCCAGGGCGTCGACCCCGACGCGGGCGACGGCCTCCAGTTTGGGTACGGGGGCGGCCTGTGGTTCGGGTTCCTCGACCGGGCCGTCGCCAACGTCACCGTCGGCGTCTCCGACGAGTCGACGCTCGTGAGCGTCGGGCTCGGGTTCGCTTACTAAGTTCAGCGCCGGCGCGTTCTGCCCCCTTTTCTACCCCACTCCGATGGCCGACCCCGCCCCGCCCACGCCCCCGGCCGACGACGCCATCGGCGACGGCTCGCCGGGCGTCGCGCTCGCCCCTCAGACGCCCGCCCCGCCCGCCGAGACGCTCGACATGAGGCAGGTGGCCGGTGAGCGTCCGGCGGTGCCCCAGCCGGCAAAACCGGGCAAGAAAAACGAGACGTCGATGACGGCCGTCGGCCCCACCGACGGCGCCCTCTCGACGGCCGACCAGAACCTCGTGGACCTGGGCACGAAGCGGGGCATCGAGACCCTGTTTCGGACGAGCTACCGGACCAACATGGACCTCACGTCGCTGGCCGACGCGAAGGCCAACATCATGATCTCGATCAACGGCCTCATGGTCTCGATCCTGATCGCGTCGATCGCCCCCAAGGTCGACGCCAACACGTGGCTCTACTACCCGACGTCGCTCATCCTTATCGGGTGCCTGGGCTCGCTGGTGTACGCCGTCCTCGCCGCCCGGCCGCGCGTGCAGAGCACGGTCGTGACCGTCGAGAGCGCGCTCCAGAACCGGACGAACCTGCTCTTCTTCGGCAACTTCCACCACATGACGCAGGCCGAGTACGTCTTCGCCATGAAGCAGGTGGTCCAGGACCCGACGCAGATCTACGAGATGATGATGAAGGACGTCTACGGCATCGGGTCGGTCCTCCAGAAGAAGTACGAGCTGCTGCGCAAGTCGTACACCATCTTTATCGCCGCGCTCGTGGTCGGCGTCGTCGCCTTTATCGCCACCTTCTGGTACGCGGCGGCCTACGAGTCCGGCCCCAACGGAACCGTCGTCACGTACGAGGCGCCCGTTCCCGTCGCCCCGGCCGACGGCACGCCGCTCCCGCCGGGCGCGCAGCCGGGCACCGGCGGCATCTTCCCGTAGCCCCCACCCCGCCCCAGGCACCGCCCCCCGCATGAAGACGCTCCTCCTGCTCCGCCACGGGAAGTCCGACTGGGACGCCGACTACGGGGCCGATCACGACCGGCCGCTCGCGGAGCGGGGCCAGAAGGGCGCGCGGAAGATGGGCCGGTTTGTCACGACGGCCCGGCTCGTGCCGGACCGGGCGCTGACGTCGTCGGCCGTCCGCGCCCGCGAGACGCTGGCGACGGCGGCCGAGTCGGGCGGGTGGACCGGGCCGGCGCGCGTGACCGAGGCGCTCTACGACGCGACGCCCGAGGCCGTCCTCCGCGAGATCCGAGCGACCCCCGACGACGCCGACACGCTCGTCGTCGTCGGACACGAGCCGACGTGGTCGGCGCTGGTCTCGCTGCTCATCGGGGGCGGGGCGGTCGAGATGAAGACGGCGGCCCTTGCGCGCGTCGACCTCGACGTCGACCGCTGGGCCGACGCGGCGGCGGGGCGTGGCGTGCTCGCCCTGCTCCTGCCGCCCCGCTCGCTCCGCCCGAACGCGTACCGGAAGCTGAAGGACAGCATCGAGCGGGCGATCGAGGCCCAGCGCGAGGCCCGCGAGCGGGCCGAGAGCACGGCCGCCCCGCCCGAGCCGGACGTCCCGCGCCTGCCGGAGGCGCCGCCCGGGGGCGGGGCGGCGTAGGCGGGGCGGCGGGAACGACGTGATACGGAGTCGCGGAGTTCGTGCGGGCCTTACCCCGCCGCCCCGCCCGAGCACCCCTCACCCTGGCTGCGCCGACGCTGCGCGGTGTCCCTCTCCCGGGGACCTCGTAGGGCGGGGCGATGCCCAACGAATCGTCAGAGCCCGTATCAGGGGCGGGGCGGCTCCTAGCGCACGGGCGGGGCGGGGTCCAGGCCCAGGACCTCCGTCCCCTGCTCGAACACGACGTCGACCGGGACGCCCGCCTCGGCCACGCGGTCGAGGCTGCGCGCGAGCGACGGGTCCGTCCGCCCGTACTGGCGGACGAAGGCGTCGACGGCGTCGTAGTCGCCGTCGCCCTGGAGCGTCAGGATGCGGCGGGCGAGCGCCTCGACGGCCGGCCCCATCTGCTCGGGGACCACGCGCCAGACCTCGCCGTCGGGCGTGGACTCGGGCACGATCGCGCCGCGCTCGCGGAAAAAGTTGAACCGGACCAGGTTCGCCCGCCCGTGCGCGCTCGACGCCCCGAACCGGACCGACCGGAAGACGGACGCCATGAACGTCACGTAGTGCTCGTCGAGCGTCGCCTCGTCCCACTCGCCCCGCTCGATCAGCTGCTGGACCATGTAGAGCCCGAGCACGTCGGCCTTGCCCTCCTCGAGCGCGCTCGCCCGGTCCTGGAGCGCCTCGCGGACCGTCCCCGCCCCGCCCACGACGTTCTTGACGCCCAGCCCGTGCGCCACCTCGTGGAACATGGTGTTGCCAAAGAAGGCGTCGAACGTGACGAGGTCGCGCTGGTCCTCGGCGAGCAGCACGTCGGCGATGGGGACCAGGATGCGGTCGAACTTGGCCCGCATCGCGTTCTTCAGCTGGAGCCGGCGCGAGCCCTTCGCGAGCTGGACGGCCTCGTCGTTGGGCAGGTTGATGGCGATCGTCTTCGAGCCCGCGTTGGCCTCGCCGGCGGCGTAGACCACGTCGTAGGCGCCCAGGTCGGCGTCGGTCCCGGGCGTCTCGGCCTTGTAGGCGTCGTCGACGGGCAGGCCGCGCTGGAGGGCGGGGAGGAGCGCGGCGTAGCGCTGGAGCCGCGCGCTCCACGCCGGGTCCTTGACGAGCACGTACGCCTCGTGCGACGACTTGTAGCCGGCGAGCCCGTCCTCGTATGTCTCGATCGGCCCGATGACGAGGTCGAGCGGGTTGTCGCGAACGTCCATCCACGCCAGGTCGCTCGCCTGGTAGTCGTCGGATTCGAGCGCGTCGGCGCGGAGGCGGAGGTAGCGCGCGAATGAGGCGTTCTCCGACAGGTCGGCCGCCGCGCGGAGGTGGGCCGCCGCGCGCCGGTGCTCGTCGGCGAACGCCTCGTGGTACGGGACACCTTCGAGCCCGCCCCGCTCGGTCTGGCGGACGAGCGTGTAGGCGCTCGTGAGGCCGCGGTCCGGGTAGAGGTCGGCCACGCGCAGCAGCTCCTCCTTCGTGAGGTCGTGCGGGTAGAGGTTCGAGCCGGCCGGCTTCGGCCCGACGCCGGGCAGGAACGGCGCGTTGCCGTCCAGCCGGTCCCACGGGCCGACGTTGATCTCGGCGTAGCGCCGGGCCGGCTCCGAGAGGCCCGCGAGCAGCGAGTCGCGGTCGCCGTACGCCTGGACCCAGAACACGTCGTCCATCTCCTCGGCCGCCGCGATCAGGTGCGGGATCATCCGCCGCGTCGAGTCGGAGAGGCCGGACAGGTCGGCGTCCAGGCGGACCGTCGTGTACTGGCCGAGGAGGTCCTGGATCACGGAGTCCTCGGGCGCGAGCGCCCCGAGCCCGTCGGTCGTGGCCGTCGGCGACGGGCCGTCGGCGGGCGTCTCGAACTGGCACCCGAGGGCGGCGAGGAGCAGGGCGGCGCAGGCGAGTTTCATGGCGGAAGGGGCAGCGGGCAGCAGATGCGCCACCCCGCCCGTGGTGTGGGCGGGGCGGCCGTAGCGGCGTTGCATGGAACGCCGTCGGGCGGGGCCGTCGGGCGGCACGCGGGCGACGCGGCGCGCGGGCGGGGCGGGACCGTAGGGGCGACCGGCGGTCGCCCACGGGCGACGCGGCACGCGGGCGGGGCGGCGCCCGCGCCCAAGATACCGGGCCGCGCGTCCGCCCCGCCCTACCCGTCCGCCCGCGTCAGGACCACCACCCCGCTCGCGTTGGATTCGCCGTTGGGGGGCGGGGCGGTCAAGTCGTCCGTCGGCTCGAAGGTGACCACGAGCACGCGGGCGTCCGGCGCCTCGCGCGCGAGGTGCTCCGGGATGCCCAGCCCGCCCGCGCTGTGGAAGCTCCCGTTGAGGTGGACCACGAGCGCCCCGCCCCGTCCAGCGTCCGCGATCCGGTGGGCCATCGTGAGGTCGCGGAGGTTCTGCGCCGCCAGCATCCCCCCGGCCGACGGGCCGCCGTGCCCGGCCATGCCGCCCATCGCGTCCGCGAACGCCGCCGCGAGCGCGTCCGACGGCCCCGCGAGCGGGCGGGGCGGGTAGACGGCGAGCGACGCCGCCGGCAGCCGGTCGAGCGCCTCCACCCCGCCCTCGCGCGCCACGAGGCGGACGTGCCGGGCCGTCGCGTTCGTCGCCACGACGGGCAGCCCGTGCGCGCGGGCATACTCCACGAGCGGCCGGTAGTCGGCGTAGTTGGACCACGGGCGGGCGCCCTCGGTCAGGTCCCGCTCCTCGGCGACGCCGGCCAGGTACTCGTCGAGCACCGGCTGCACGTCGGCCTCGAACATTTCCAACCCGAGCGCGACGGGCCGCCCCGCCCCCATACGCTCGTGGACGCCCTGGAGCACGCGGAGCTGGAGCGCGTGGGCGACCGTGTCGTCGTGGCGCTCGCCGAGGAGCACCACGTCGGCCGCCGCCGCCGCGTCGACGACCGCGGCGAGGTCGCTGGGCTCGCCGTCCACGTAGACGGCGTAGCGGCCGGCTAGAGAGTCCGGCTGGGCCGAGGCGGCGGAGGCGAGCAGGAGCACGGCGACGAGGGCGGGGCGGAGCATGGGCGTGGGAAAATGTCGGGGGGAGGGCGTCACAAAAACGGACCGCCCCGCCCCCGGTCAGGCGAGGGCGGGGCGGTAGAACCGTGGAGCAGTGGGTCAGCGAGAAGCGTTAGGCCGTGGCCGTCTTGAACCTCGCCGACTTACTCGCTCTTCTTGCTCCGCCGGCGCTTCCGCTTCGGCTTCGTGGCCTCGCCGTTGTCGGCCGCCCCGCCCTGCGGGTCGTCGGCGGGGGCGTCATCGAACTCCGCGTCGGCGCCGGCCGCGAGGGCGACGCCGCCCTCGGCCGTGAAGGCGTAAGGCTCGTCGACGGGGCGGCGGCGCGAACCGGCGGCCGCCTCGGGCTCGCCGCCCCGCCCGGAGCGGCGGGAGCCCGAGCGGCCGCCCCGCTCGCTGCGGGCCGAGCGGTCGTCCGAGTCGTCGCGCTGGGCCTCGCCGCGCTCGGCGGGGGCGGGGCGGTCGTCGTCGCCGTCTCGGTCGGTGGGCTGGTCGCCACGGCCGGCCGGCTCGTCGCGGCGGGAGCGGCGGGACCGGCCGCCCCGCCCGCGCTCGCCGTTCCGGTCGTCCCCGTCGCTCTCCCCGTTCCGCTCCTCGCGGGCGGGGCGAGCCGAGACGTCGTCGCGGGCGTCGGCGTGCGGGGCGTCGTCGTCGTCGCGGGCGGGGCGGTCGTCGTCGTCGCGGCGGCGCGAGCGGCCCTCGCTGCCTCGGCCCTCGTCGTCGCGGCGGCGCGAGCGGCCACCCCGCTCGTCGCCGCCCCGCCCGGTGCGGTCGCCGTCGCGCGCTTCGCGGGCCTCTTTCGCCTCGCGCTGCTGGACGTCGTACTCGCTCTCCGTCCGGTCCATGGCCGGGCCGGCCGGCGTGTCGTGGAGGCTCGCCTGGTAGACCCGGTCGAGGAGCATCGCGAGCAGTTCGGGCTCGCCCTCCTCGACAAACTGGCGGGCGACCGGCACGAACCGCTTCTGGCGCTCGCGCTCCAGGTTCGAGCGGCCGCGGAGGTCGTCCTCCAGGATGCGCGTGAGGCGCTGGCCGACGCGGTTGCCCAGCTCGTCCGGCGTCGGCAGGTCGATCTCGTCGAGCGGGATGTCGTACTTCTTGGCGATCTGGCGGAGCGTCGGCATGTCGGACGCCGTCGTGATCGCGATCGACACGCCGGCCTTGCCCGCGCGCGCCGTCCGCCCCGAGCGGTGGACGTAGTACTCGCGGTCCTGCGGGATGTCGTAGTGGAACACGTGGCTGAGGTCCTCCACGTCGATCCCGCGCGCGGCCACGTCGGTCGCGACCAGGAACCGGAGGTCGCCGTCGCGGAGCCGCTTCATCGTCTTCTCGCGCGCCTTCTGCGTGAGGTCGGACGAGATGCCGGCGGCGTTGTAGCCGTAGTTGTTCAGGAACGTGGCCAGGTATTCGACGTCGCGCCGCGTGTTGGCGAAGATGATGGCGCTCGACGGGTTCTCCCACTCGATGAGCGTGGCGAGCGCGCGGTCCTTCTCCATCGGCGCCACCTGGGCCGCCCGGTGCGTCATGCGCTCGACGTGGACCGTCCCGCCGGCCGTGGCGATAAAGACGGGGTCGGTCAGGAACTCCTGCCCGATCCGCTGGACCTGGAACGGCATGGTCGCCGAGAACATGTACGAGTCGCGCTCGCGCGGGAGGTAGCGGCGCACCTTGAGCATGTCGGGGAAGAACCCCATCGACAGCATCTCGTCGGCCTCGTCGAGGATGATCGTCCGCAGCCGGTCCAGCTTCAGCGTCCCGCGCGAGAGGTGGTCGAGCACGCGGCCCGGCGTGCCGACGACGAGGTGGGCGCCCTTCTCGAACGCCTCGATCTGCGGCCCGTAGGCCGTCCCGCCGTAGACGGGCACCGCGCGGAGGCGGTCGGCCTCGTCGAGCCCGGCGTTCATGCGCTGGAACTCGTCGTGGATCTGGCGGGCCAGCTCGCGCGTGGGGCACAGCACGAGGGCCTGGCACGTGTCCTCGTCGGGGTCCAGCTTTTCGAGGAGCGGGAGCAGGAAGGCGCCCGTCTTGCCGCTCCCCGTCCGGCTCTGGACCACGAGGTCCTGGCCGTCGAGGATGTACGGGAGCGCCTCGGCCTGGACCGGCATGAGCGCCGGCCACCCGAGCGCCTGGATGCCGGCCTGGAGCCGGGCGGGGAGGTCCTGGACCGAGACCGCCTCGGCGTCGGGGTCGGGCTCGGAAAACGGGGTCTGAAGCGGGCGGCTGGCCTTAGCCTCGTTCTGGGCCTTCTGCGTAAAGTCGAAGACGGCTTCGTACGCCATGTGTCGTCGGGGGTCTGGGGGTGGGGTGCCGCCCGGGTCCCTGTCACTGCCCGACCGGCGTCGCAAGGCGCGGGGCCACGAGGCCGCACGCCGACGCGGCAGGCGCCGCGTCGCCGGAGACTACGGGCCGCCCGCGCGCGGTCGTCCCCACGCGCGGCGTCTTCCGCCCGAGTTCTTCACCGCCCCGCCCCGGGCACGGCCCGCCGTGGGCGGGGCGGGCGCGATCTCCGTCGGGGCGGCCGGCGGTCGCCCTGGCCGCGCCGCCACCCCGCCCTCGGCGGCAGACACGGGCGGGGCGGGCGCGTCGAGCACCGCCCCGCCCGGCGCCGGTTAGCCGCCTGAGTTGGCGATGAAGGCCGCCTCGGGCGTTTCCTCGTCGAGCACCTCCAAGATCACCGACACGAGCCGCGCCGCAAGGCCCTGCTTGGGGAGGAACCTGGCGGCCCCGGCCTCCAGCGCCCGCCGCGCGTAAACCTCCTCGTGGTGGGCCGAGATGACGAGGGCGGGGAGGCTCGGCCGCTCCTCGCTCAGACGCCGCACGAGGTCGACGCCGCTCATGCCCGGCAGCCGGAGGTCGGTCAGGACGAGGTCGCACGGCGTCTCCCGCAGCGCCTCCAGCGCCTCCTCCGCAGTCTCGACGGACTGGCAGAGCACGAGCCGGGGCTCCGTCGCGAGCAAAGCCGCGTAGGCCTCTCGCATGACGGGGTGGTCTTCCACGAGGAAGACACGGTGGGGGGACGACAACATGGGAAGCGCGCGCAGTGTGAGCGGGGCGGCACGCGCAAGATGGAGCACGGACGGGACATCTGCGCGCCTGCGCGGGCAAGCCGGGCCAAGGACGACGGGTGCCCCCCGCTCTTGGAGGTAGAGGCAACCAGGGAAATCCCCACGCAGCCCCACCGGATGGGTACCGCCGCCGGACGCAAAGCCCCGCCCGAACGCCGCGGGCGGGGTGGGCGCGCGTCAGGCCTCCGCCCCGCCCTCGCCAGCCGCCCCGCCCTCGACGGCCCGCTCCGCCGGCACGACGAACGCGATCCGAGTGCCGCCGCCGGGCGACGAGTCGATCTCGACCCGGCCGCCCACGAGGTCGAGGCGGCCTTGGACGCTTTCGAGCCCGAGCCCCGTCCCGCCCCGCCCGGCGGCCTGCTCCGGGTCGAAGCCGGCGCCCTCGTCCTCGACCGCCACGACCACCGTGCCGCCGTCGCGGCGGGCCGTGAGGCGGGCGCGCTCGACGTCCGCGTGCTTGACCACGTTGAACAGGGC
Organism: Rubrivirga litoralis; assembly: GCF_031846415.1. Taxonomy (NCBI): domain Bacteria; kingdom Pseudomonadati; phylum Rhodothermota; class Rhodothermia; order Rhodothermales; family Rubricoccaceae; genus Rubrivirga; species Rubrivirga litoralis. Next base: position 61,870 of record NZ_JAVRHT010000010.1, read on the forward strand.
TTCGCGGAGCACCTGGTAGAGCGTGGCCCGCGTGCTCCGGTCGGCGATGCGGCAGCCGGGCTCGACCTCGACCTCGACCGCGAGCCCGTACCGCGCCCGGACGTGCTCGGCCAGCCACTCGAAGACCTCGACCACGTCCTCCATGCGGAGGACGGCCGGGCTGAGCTCCGACGCCAGCGTCCGCGTGAGCGCGACGGCGTCGTCGAGCGTGGCCGTCGCGCGGTCGAGGAGCGGCGCGTTGGCCGCCCCGCCCTGGCGGAGCACGGAGAGCGTCATGGACAGGCCGTAGAGCTGCTGCTGGAGGTCGTCGTGGAGGACCTGCGCGATCCGTCGGCGCTCCTCCTCCTCGGCCACGGTCAGCCGCGCCAGCAGGCGCCGCGCGAGCGCCGTCCGCTGGCGGACCCGGCGTTCGAGCGTCTCGTTGAGGGCCTGGATCTCCTCCTCGGCCTGCACGATCTGGTCGATGTCCGTCACCGTCCCGAACCACCCCGTCAGGGCGCCGGCGTCGTCGCGGACGGGCTGGGCGCGCGTGAGGAACCAGCGGTACTGGCCGCCGGCGACCTCCATGCGGTAGCGGGCCGCGTACGGCTCCGTCCCGCCCCGCCCCGCATCGAGCACGGCCTCGGCGGCGGCCCGGTCGTCGGGGTGCACGAGGTCCTCCCACATCTCCGTCCCCAGCGCCGCGTCGGCGGTCTGCCCCGTGACCTCCATGAACCGGGGGTTCACGTAGCCGATCCGGCCGTCGGGGTCGGCCGTGAACAAGATGTCGGGGACGGTCTCGGCCGTCCGCCGGAACCGCTCTTCCGACGCCCGCAGTGCGTCCTCAGCCTCTTTGTGCGCCGTGTTGTCGCGGAGCACCTTGGCGAACCCGCGGACCGCCCCGCCCTCGCCGCGGAGTGCCATCATGACGCCGTTGGCCCAGAACCGCGAGCCGTCGGCCCGGGCGTGCCAGCGGTCGTCGGCGGCTTGGCCCGTCTCGCGGGCCGTGTCGAGCTCGGCCTCGAACACGCCCGCGGCCCGGTCCTCGGGCGTAAAGATGAAGCGGGCGGGGCGGCCGAGCGCGTCGGCCTCGGCGACCCCGAAGGTGGCCTCGGCGCCCCGGTTCCACATCGTGACGCGGCCCTCGGCGTCGGTCATGAACATGGCGTAGCCCGTGGCGCCTTCGACGAGCACGCGGTAGCGCTCTTCAGACGCCCGAAGGTCGGCTTCGGCGTTGGCCCGCGTCACGGCCTCCCACGCCCGCTCGGCCGTCTCCTCGACCAGCGCCACCTCGGCGTCGGTCCAGTCGCGGGGCTCCGCGCTGTGGACGACGAACAGGGCCACGCCCCGCCCGTCGCGGACGACCGGCGTGAGCACGTACGCCCCGATGTCGAGCGCGAGCGTGGCCTCGCGGGCCGCCGTGCCCAGGCGCGGGTCGGCCGCCACGTCGCGGACCACGAGCGTCCGCCCCGCCCGGAACTCGTCCATCGCCGCCCGGCCGTACCCGTCCAGGTCGTACGTCCCGACCACGCTGGGCACGCCGTCGTGGTAGTCGGTGCGGACGGTGCCGGTCGCGCCGTCGGCCGAGACCGCAGCGCAGTGGACGCGGCTGGCCCCCAGGTACTCGCCCAGCACACGGGCCGCCGCGCCCTCGACGGCGAGCGCGCCGGCCGACGGGCGGAGCGCGTCGGCGAGCGCGGCGCGGAAGGCGTCCCGCCCCGCCCCGGCGCGGAGCGCCTCGGCCGCCTCGCGCTGCTCGGTCACGTCGGCGTTCATGCCCACGTAGCCGCGGATCGCCCCGCCCCCGTCGCGGAGCGGGGTGGCCCGGGTGTGCGTCCACCGCCAGGTCCCGCTGGGGCCGTGGCGGAGCCGGTTCTGGTGGTCGTAGTCGGCGCCCGCCGCGACGGCCCGCCGCCACGCCGCGAGCGCCTCGGCCCGGTCGTCGGGGTGGACGGCGTCGGCCCACGCCTGGCCCTCCCACTCGGGGGCGGTCTGGCCCGTGAACGCCCGCCACGACGGCGAGTCCTCGACGATCCGGCCCTCGGCGTCGGCCGACCAGACGATCTGGGCCGAGGCCTCGACGAGCGCCCGGAACTGCTCCTCGCTCCGGCGGAGGCCCTCCTCGGCCTGTCGCCGCGCGGTGATGTCGATGAACGTGACCACGACGCCGTCGATCCGGTCGTCGACCGTCCGGTAGGGCCGCGTGTGGACGAGGTACCACCGGCCGTCGGCGCCCTGGACCTCGCGCTCCTGGACTTCGAGCCGGTCGAGCACGGCGCGGGCGTCGTCGGCCAGCACGGCGCCGCCGAACGTCGGGGCAAAGTCGGACAAGGGCCGCCCGAGGTCCGACGGCCGGAGGCGGAAGTGGTCGCGGACGCTCGGCGTGAACCGCTGGACGCGGAGGCTCCGGTCGAGGAAGAGCGTGGCGATCTCGGTCGACGTGATGAGGTTTTCGAGGTCGCCCTTGGCCCGGGCCAGCTCGTCCACCTTCGCCTTCATCTCGTCGTTGACCGTCTGGAGCTCCTCGGCCATCGACTGCGCCTCCTCCTTCGACGTCTCCAGCTCCTCGGCCGTCGAGCGCAGCTCCTCGTTGATCGACTGGAGCTCCTCGTTCTGGGCCTTGAGCTCCTCACGGCTGGTCTCGAACTCCTCGATGGAGAGCTGGAGCTGCTCGCGGACCTCCTGGACCTCGGCCTGGAGCGCCGCCTCGCGGTCGGACGGGTCGCCGAGCGCCGCCCCGCCCTCGGCGGGCGGGGCGGTCTCGAACAGGACCTGGACGAGGTCGCCCTCGGCCGTCGCCCGGGCGCGGACGCGGACGGCCCGCTCGGCGCCCTCGACCTCGACGCGGACCGGCCCCGAGGCGACCTCCCCGCCCTCGCGGCGGGCCTGGTAGAGCGCGGCCTGCACGGACGGCCGGAGGGCGGGGAGGACGAGCCGGAGCACGTTCCGCGTGGGCTCGCCGGACCCCATCTGGAGGAACGCCCCCGCCCCGCCCGACAGGTGGACCACCTCGCCGGTCTCGCCGACGAGCACGCTGGGCGGGGCGGCCTCGGCTCGGAGCCGCCGGTGGACGTCGGCAAACGACACGGACGGACCGACCTCGCCGTCGGGACGCGCGGGCGGGGCGGGCGCGACGCCCACCGACGGGATGCGCGGCGAGCGTGGGAGGGCGGGGAGGGCGACCTCGACGTCGCGGCGCCGGTACAGCCGGGCGTCCTTGTCCTCGGCCTGGTAGAGCGCCGAGGCGGCGTCGGCGGTCTCGCTGGAGCCCAGGAACAGGGCGCCGCCCGGGTCGAGCGCGTAGTGGAACAGCTCGAGCACGCGCTGCTGGAGCGACCGCTGGAGGTAGATGAGCAGGTTCCGGCACGTGACGAGGTCGAGGTGCGCGAACGGCGGGTCCTTGAGCAGGCTGTGCGGCGCGAACAGGACCGTCTCGCGGAGCGCCTCCGTCACGCGGTAGCCGCCGGTCGAGCGCCGGAAAAAGCGGCGGAGCCGCTCCGGGCTCACGTCGGCCTCGATGGACTCGGGGTAGACGCCGGCCCGCCCGACGGCCACGGCCCGCTCCGACAGGTCGGTGGCGAACACCTGGACGCGGGGCGGGGCGGCCAGCTGCCCGGCGAACTCGGCGAGCAGGATGGCGACGGAGTACGCCTCCTCGCCCGTCGCGCACCCGGCCACCCACACGCGGACCTCGTCGTCGGGTCCCTTCCCCTCGAACAGCGACGGGACGACGGCCGCTTCCAGGACCTCAAAGGCCTCGGGGTCGCGGAAAAAGTTGGTGACCGAGATGAGGAGGTCGTCGAGCAGCCGGGCCGGCTCGCCGGGCGTTCGCCGGAGGGCGTCGAGGTAGGCGCTCGGTGAGTCGGCGCCGACGACGTGCATCCGCCGGGCCAGCCGCCGGAGGACCGTCGAGCGCTTGTAGTGGGCGAAGTCGTGGCCCGTCTGCGCGCGCAGGAGCGCGAGCACCTGCTGCACGGCGCGGACGTCGTCGCGGCCGAGGGCGTCCTCGTCGGGCGGGAGCCGGGCGGCCTTGAGCCGGTCGCCGTAGGCGATGGCCTCGCGGGCGAGCTGGCCCGCCGTCCCGACGGTGTCGGCGACGCCGGCGGCGATCGCGCTCCGCGGCATCTCGTCGTAGCCCGCGTCGGCGGGGTCCTGCGCGAGCACCAGGCCCCCGACCTCCTGGAGCCGGCTCGCCCCGACGGTCCCGTTCTGCCCCGTCCCCGAGAGAACCACGCCGACGGCGTGCTCGCCGTAGGCCTCGGCGAGCGTGCGGAAAAAGTGGTCGACCGGCCGCCGCCGGTGCCGCTCGTCTTCGAGCGGCGCTAGAAGGAGGTGCCCGTCCGCCATGACCAGGTTCCGGTTGGGCGGGATCACGTAGACGTGCCCCGGGCGGACCTCCTCGCGCTCGGTGACCTGCGTGACGGGGAGCGGCACGGACCGCTCCAGAATCTCGGCCAGCTGGCTCTCGCGGTCCGGCGCCAGGTGGATGACGACGACGAAGGCGGCCCCGTCGGTCTTGGGGAGCCCGGCGAAAAACGCCTCCAGCGCCTCCAGCCCGCCCGCGCTCGCGCCCAGCCCGACGACGAGGAACGGCGAGGCGTCGGGGTCGCGGTCGGGGCCGAGCGCGCCGCTCGCGTCCATCTCGGACTCGGGGGCGGGGCGGTCGTCGGGGGCGTCGCCCTCGGGGGTGTGAGGCATGTGTGGCCAGGGGGAGGGAGCCCGCGCGTTGGAGGATCCCCCTATCTACGAAAAGCGCACGCCGCCGTTCGCCAACGACTTGGAGGGCGTGAGACAAAGGCTCGAAGGCCGCGTGACACCGCCCCGCCCGCTGCGGCCTTCCGGCGCCCTGACGGTGCAGCCGGAGGCATACCGCCCCGCCCGAGCGGGGCGGCGGCGCGTGCTCGGGCGGGGCGGCCCGCGGCGCCGGCTCCTCCCGCTCGGACACGGGCGGGGCGGTCCTACCGCGCCTGGCTCGGGTCGACGGGCCGCACCAGCCCCTCCTGGACCGCGCTGGCCACGAGCCGGCCCTCGGCGTCGTAGACGGCGCCGCGCGTGAACCCGCGGGCGCCGGCCGCCGTCGGCGAGTCGATGGCGTAGAGGAGCCAGCCGTCGGCGCGGAACGGGCGGTGGAACCAGATGGCGTGGTCCAGCGACGCCGCCTGGATCGACCCGTCGAACACGCTCCGCCCGTGCGGGAGCAGCGCCGTCCCCAGCAGGCCCCAGTCGCTCGCGTAGGCCAGCAGCGCCTGGTGGATGGCCGGGTCGTCGGGGAGCGGCCCCGTCGCCTGGAGCCACATGTCGGCCGTGCCGGGGCGGGGGTCGGGGCGGAGCGGGTCGGCGGGGTCGACCGGCCGGTAGTCGAAGGGCCGGTCGCGCGTGAGCACGGTCCGCAGCGGCTCGGGCACCCGGTCGCCCAGCGACTCGACGAGGTCGCGCTCGCTGGCGAGCCCGTCCGGCCCGTCCACGCTGCGGCCCAGGTCGTCCTGGTGGTCGAGGCCGGGCTCGGCCACGTGGAACGAGAGCGAGGCGTTGAAGATGGGCCGCCCGTGCTGGACGGCCGTCACGCGCCGCGTCGAAAACGAGCGCCCGTCGCGGAGCGTCTCGACCTCGTAGACGATGGGGGCCTGGACGTCGCCGGGGAGGATGAAGTAGGCGTGGAGCGAGTGGCACGGCCGCCCCGCCCCGCCTGCGCCGCCGTTGACGGTCCGGTCGGCGGCGACGAGGGCCTGGGCCAGCACCTGCCCGCCGAACACGCGCGGGCTGGCGAGCGGCCGGTTCCGGCCGCGGAAGATGTGGTCCTCGATCCGTTCGAGGTCGAGGAGGTCGAGGAGGTCGTCGAGGGCGGTCACGGGGCGCGTGGGGCGGGGCGGGCCAAGAAACCGCCCCGCCCGCGCGGGCGGGGCGGGCGACCGGGATTTCACGGCGGCCGGGCGCGCACCGTCCGCGCTGGGAGGCCACCCCGCCCGCCGCGCCTCCCTGGACGGCTTGGGCGGGGCGGCTCGCCGTCATTTCACGGGCCGAACGCTTGGAGGGGGGCGCCCCCCGCGGTCTACCTTCGCGCGCCCTGCAGGCCGAGCCGGCGTGCGGGGCCATCACCCTACGCGCGCCCCCGGGCGCACCCTCCCCCCGATGAAGAAGACCCTGCTCGTCGCCCTGGCCGTCGTCGGCCTCCCGCTCGCCGGCTGCGCCGACAACGAGGCCGTCGAGGCCGTCACGCCCGCCACCGACGCCCCCGCCCTCGCGGCCCCGGCCGTCGTCGCCGAGCCCCTCGCCACCGACACGCTCGTCGCCCCCGAGGCCGAGCTGACGGCCGAGCCGCTGACCGAGGAGGGCGTGGCCGCCCCGGTCGAGGGCGAGGCCCCGGTCCAGGACGGCACGACGATGTAGTCCCGGCCCCCGGCCTGGACCGTGGCCGCCCCGCCCGCGCTCTGCGGGCGGGGCGGTCCGCGTTTGGGGGGCGGGGCGGTCCGCGTTTGGGGGGCGCGCGCGGGCGGGGCGGCTAGCCGGTCGGCCCGGGCTGCGAGGCCGGCGCGGCGCCGGGGTGGAGCCGCTGCGCGCTCGACGTCGCCGCCTGCTCCGGCGCCTCCGGCGTCTGGTTCGAGCGCCGGCGGTTGCCGCCGGCGTCGATGGCCCGGTCGATGTTGTAGGCCGCCGAGATGAGGCCGAGGTGCGAGAACGCCTGCGGGAAGTTGCCGAGCGCCTGGCCCCGGAGCCCGGTCATCTCGGAGAACAGGCCGAGGTGGTTCGAGTAGCCCAGCATCTTCTCGAACATGACCCGGGCCTTTTCGAGGTAGGCCGGCTCGACCCGCCCCGCCCGCGCGAGCGCCTCGACGAGCCAGAACGAGCACATGTTGAACGCGCCCTCGTCGCCGCCCACGCCGTCGTCGACCTCGGTCGTGTTGTAGCGCCACACGAGGCAGTCCGAGGTCAGCCCGCCCTCCTCGGGGGCCTTCAGCGTCTGCTCCAGCGTCGAGATCATGCGGGGGTCGTTGGGGCCGGTAAAGAAGACGAGCGGCATGAGCAGGTTCGAGGCGTCGAGCGCGTCGCTCCCGAACGCCTGCACGAACGCGCCGCGCTCCTCACTCCAGCCCTTTTCCATGATCGCCCGGTAGATCGCGTCGCGCGTGGCCGTCCACCGCGCGCGCGGGGCGGGGAGGCTCCGCTTGTCGGCCAGCCGGAGCGCGCGGTCGAGCGCCACCCAGCACATGAGCTTCGAGTACACGAAGTGCTCTTTCTCGCCGCGGACCTCCCAAATGCCCTCGTCCGGGCGCTCCCAGTTGGCGCACACCCAGTCGACGTACTTGCAGATGTCCTGCCAGAACTCCCACGCGATCGGCGTCCCGTACTTGTCGTAGAGGTACACCGAGTCCAACAACTCGCCGTAGATGTCGAGCTGGAGCTGACCGGCCGCCCCGTTCCCCACGCGGACCGGCTTCGAGCCCATGTAGCCGTCGAGGTGCGGGAGCTCGAACTCGGTCAGCGTCCGGCGCCCGTCGACCCCGTAGACGATCTGGAGCGGCCCGTTCGGGTCGTCGACCATGCCGGCCTCGCACCGCTCGCGGAGCCACCCGATAAACTGGCGGGCCTCGGTCGTGAACCCGATCCGCAGGAGGCCGTAGAGCGAGAACGCCGAGTCGCGGATCCAGGAGTAGCGGTAGTCCCAGTTCCGGCCGCCGCCGATGTGCTCCGGCAGCGACGTCGTGGGCGCGGCGATGATGGCGCCCGTCGGCTCGAACGTGAGCAGCTTGAGCAGGAGCGCGCTCCGGCGGACCGTCTCGCGCCACCGCCCGGTGTAGGTGCAGCCGCGGAGCCAGTCGCGCCAGAAGTCGGTCGTCTTGCGGAACAGGGCGTACTCGTGCTCGCGCGAGAGCGGCTCCTCGAGCGTCCCCAGCGGGTCGAGGTAGCGGAGCTCGAGCGTGACGCGGTCGCCCCGTTCGAGCTCGAACTCGCGCACGACCGCCGGCCGCTCGGGGTCCGAGTCGTCGACGTGGAGCGCGCGGACGGTCGAGAGCCCGAGCCGGATGGGGCCGCCGTCCGGCCCGCCCGACGGCGCCGAGAACACGGCCCCCTCGCTCGTCAGCTCGACCGTGTGCGGCGCCCGCCCGTAGTCGAACGCCGGCGCCACGCGGACCCGGACGCGGACGCGCCCGCGGAGCACGCGGACGTGGCGGATCAGCCGGTGGTACCCGGCGTCCGGCCCGATGTCGCCGACGGGCATGTAGTCGACGACCTCGGCGGCCCCGTTCTCGTCGGTGTACCGCGTGACGAGCACGTTCGAGTCGGGGAGGTACGTCTGGCGCCCCGTGAGGTCGCCCTCGACCTCGACGTGGAAGCGCCCGCCCCGCTCGGCGTCCAGGACGGCCCCGAACACGCTCGGGCTGTCGAAGTGGGGCAGGCAGAGCCAGTCGATCGACCCGTTGTTGCCGACGAGCGCGGCCGTCCGCATGTTGCCGATCAGGCCGTAGTCCTCGATGGGGAGGTAGCCGGGCGGGGCGGAGCCGTTGGAAGAGGCCATGGGACGACGGGGAGGGGGCGGTGTGAGCGGGTCGGGAGCCGGTCGGCCGGCAAGGCCCGTGCCGGGCGCCAGTGGCGGGCTTCCGCCGTCGTGCGGCACGTCCGCCGCCCCGCCCGGCGGAGCGGGCGGGAGCCTGAGGGCGGGGCGCGTAGACGTCCTGAGCCGGTGCAAGGTCGCACCGGAGCGCGGGCCGGGGCGGGCCGCGAAACGGTTCCGGCGCTTCCTTACAACCGTCCCGCTCGTACCGGGGCGGGGCGGCCGGCGAGCGCGCACCCACCGCCCTGCCCAGGAGAGCGCAGCAACGGACGTACGCGCGGGCGGGGCGGTCTGCGGGCAGGGCCGCCCCGCCCTGATCCCGCCCTTACAGGAACGCCCGCAGGTAGGCGACGACGGCGTCGACGTCCGGCAGGCGGTGGCCGGCGACCGTCTCGCCCTCGCCCACCTTGACCGTCACAGCGGGCTGGCGGAGCGCCTGGAGCGCGCGGAAGGCGTCCTCGTCCGTCACGTCGTCGCCGAGGTAGACCGGCGTCCGGTCCGGGTGCTCGGCGGCGAGCGCGGCGACGGCCGTTCCCTTCGAGACGCCGGCCGGGCGGAGCTCGACGACGCGCTTGCCCCAGATCGGCGTGAGCCCGTCCGGCACGGTCTCGGCCCACGCCTCCAGCGCGGCGCGGGCCGCGTCGGGGTCCGCCGCCGCCCGGTAGTGGACGGCGAACGCGGCGCCCTTGTCCTCAACGACCACGCCCTGGGCGTCGGGGACGGCCGCGCGGAGCCGGTCGAGCGCCTCGCCGTGCGCCTCGGTCGCCCGCTCCTCGACGGTCCCGTCGCTCCACCCCGTCTCGACGCCGTGGAGCCCGACCGCGCGGACGCGCGGGCCGCCCGCCCCGCCCAGGAGCCGCCCCAGCGCAGCCAGGTCTCGGCCCGTGATCACGACGACGGGGTGGGCGTCGACCAGGCGGGCCAGCAAATCCGGCACGTCCGGGTGCGGGACGGCCGCGGCCGGGTCGTCCACGATGGGCGCGAGCGTCCCGTCGTAGTCGAGAAAGAGCAGCGGGCGGGGCGGGACGGGCGGCATCGGAAAGGCGGAAGGCGGAAGGCGGAAGGCGGAAGGCGGAAGATGCCCACCCCGCCCCGCCTTTTCCATGGGCGGGGCGGCCGTTGTAGCGGCGTTGCATGCAACGCCGGGCTTGCAGCGACGAGACTGTACGACGCCGGGGCGGCGGGGCGGTACAACGCCGCGGCGGCGACGGCAGCAAGGGTATCGCCCCACCACCCCGCCCCAGCACGCGGGCGGGGCGGCCACTCCACATCCCCCCTCCCGACCTCCCCCCGCTGAGGGGAGGAGAGTCAGGGTTGGTTACCAAACAGCCTCTCAGGCGGGGTCGGCGACGGCCTCGGCGCCCTCGGGCTCCGCCCCGCCCTCGCCGTCTGCGGGCGGGGCGGGGCGGCCGTCGAGCGAGGTCAGGAAGCGGTCGGCCCAGACGTGGACGTCCAGCCGCTCGACGGCCGCGCGGAGGCTGGCCAGCCGGCGGCGGCGGTCGTCCTCCGGCAGGTCGAGCGCCTCGCGGAGCGACCGGGCCATGCCCTCGGCGTCGTACGGGTTGACGAACACGGCGCCGTCGAGGTAGTCGGCCGCGCCCGTGAGCTCGGAGAGCACGAGCGCGCCCCGCTCGCTGACGGCGGCGAACTCGTGGGCCACGAGGTTCATCCCGTCGCGGAGCGGGGTCACAAACGCGACGTCGGCCGCGCGGTAGAGGACGGCCAGCTCCTCCTGCGTGAACGAGCGGTAGCGGTAGCGGACCGGCGCCCACGCGCCCTGCGCGAACCGCCCGTTGATCCGCCCCGTGATCTCGTCCATGTCGCGGCGGAGCCGGTCGTAGGCCGGCACGCCCGTCCGCGACGGCGTCGCGACCTGGAGCAGCGTGACGCGCCCGTGCATCTCGGGGTAGAGCTCGAGGAACCGCTCAAACGCCTCCATCCGCAGCAGGAGCCCCTTCGTGTAGTCCAGCCGGTCGACGCCGAGCACGATCTGGACGTCGCCCAGCTCCTCGACGAGCGCCTCGGCCTGCGCCTGCGTCTCGGGCCGTTCCCCGAACCCCACGAACCGCTCGACGTCGATCCCGATCGGGTGCGCCTCGACGCGGACGTGGCGGCCCTGCCAGTGCACGCCCTCCGGGTCGATCTCGGCCCCCAGCAGGTCGCGCGCCGACTCGCGGAAGTTCTCGGCGTAGCCCTCGGTGTGGAACCCGATCAGGTCCGACCCCAGCAAACCCTTCAGGAGCGCCGTCGCCGACGGCACGATGCGGAACACCTCGGACGCCGGCCACGGGACGTGCCAGAAAAAGCCGACCTGGGCGCCCGCGAGCGCTCCGCGGATCATCTCGGGGACCAGCATCATGTGGTAGTCCTGGATCCAGAACTGGACCGCCCCGCCCTGCTCGCGGGCCACGTCGAGGGCGGCGTGCGCGAACCGGCGGTTGACCGCGCGGTAGGCGTCGCGGAACGTGCGCTCGGGCTCGACGTGCTCGACGAGGTAGTGGGCCAGCGGCCACAGCACGCGGTTGGCCATGCCCTGGTAGAACGCGGCGTATTCGGGCTCCTCGAGCGGCACGCGGCGGACCGTGAACCGCGGGTCGTCGTCGGGGTAGCGCTGGAACAGCGGGGTCCGCTCGTCGGGCTCCTGCATGGCCACCCACGCCCCGCCCTGGGCCTCGAGCACGGGGAGGAGCGCCGACGCGAGCCCGCCCAACGCGGGCGCCCACCCCGTCGACGTCGGGCGGATCGGGGCGCGGTTGGCGACGAGGACGAGCGACACGGGCGGGGCGGGAGTGTCGTGTGGGTACGCCGCCCCGCCCGCGCTGTTCGCCTCGGCCGCCGCCGCCGCCCCGCCCAGGGCGTTCCTGACGGCGCGGGCGGGGCGACCGGCGTTGCACCGCCCGCGCCTTACGGCTCGGGCACGAACCGCGCGCGGAGCCAGCCGCCGTCGACGCCGGCGCTCGCGAGCCGGTAGTAGGCCAGGAACGCCGGGAGCGTCACGTTCCGGCGCTGGTTGCGGACCTGGACCACGAGGTCGTCGCCGAACTGCTCGGCCTCGACGTCGGCGTCGTCGGCGTAGGGGACCTTGATCGAGACGGTGTAGGCGTCGCCCTCGTTCTCGACCGTGTAGGACGGCTCGGCGTGGTAGACGGCGGCCGGGTCGCGATCGGCGTAGAGGCCGGCGCCGATCTGCTCCAGGAGGTCGAGCCCGAACACCTCCTGGCCCAGGTGCGGCACGCGCAGGACCGGGAGCGGGGCGAACGTCTCCTCGATCTCCCTCAAGTAGCCCGCCTGGGCCTCGACGTACTTTGCCATCACGCCGCCTGCCTCGTCCTCGGGCACCACGCGGTTCACGATCGCCGCGTCGACGCCGTAGCCGTAGAGCTGGAGGTAGGTGTAGGCGCGCTTGGCCTCCTGGATCACCATGCGCTCGGGGTTCATGACCAGGCGCGCGCTCGTCACCTGCGGGTCTTGCAGGACCTCCTGGACCTCGCCCAGCTTCCCGAACAGGGCGTCGAGCTCCTCGTAGCCGCGGTCCAGCGGGATCCCGGTCGTCTTGCGGACGGCGAACCCGACGGTCTTGATGGCCGTCTTCTGCAGCGGGAACGCCTTCTGGAGCCACCACTGCGTGACTTGGGGGAGCGTGAGGAGCGTGAGCGTCTCGCCGGTCGGGGCGGCGTCGAGCACGATCACGTCGTAGTCGCCCGAGCGGTAGAACTGGTCGAGCCAGAGCAGCGCCGAGCCCTCGCCCATGCCCGGGAGCGCGGCGAGCTCCTCGGCCGCGATCGCGTCGGCGCCCTGGAACCGGAGGACGGCCCGGACCAGCTCGCGCATGTTGCCCCAGTACTTCCGCATCGAGTAGTACATGTCGACCTCCATCGCGTCCAGGCGCGGGGCGATCTCCTGGGGCTCCGGCCCGAGCGGGCGGTCGACGGCGTCGGCGAGCGAGTGGGCGGGGTCGGTCGAGAGGACGAGCGTGCGCTTCCCCTGCTTGGCGCAGGCGAGGGCCGTGGCCGCGGCGCAGGTCGTCTTCCCCACCCCGCCCTTTCCGGTAAACAGCAGGACGCGAGGCATGGCGAGTAACGGGTGATGAGTGATGGGTGAAGGGTCCAGAGGCTGCGCCGTTCCCTCCGGCCGCCCCGCCCTCTGGGTCCGCCCTGTGCTGCGTCAGGCCAGATCGGGCCAGCGGCTTCGGGATCGACACGTGATTCGTGATGCGTGAGGGTGCCCCAGAGCGACCTCACGCATCACGAATCACGCGCCCCGGCTCGGCGAACCCACTCCTCACGAGACCCCTGGCACAGCACCAGCCGCCCCGCCCGTCACTCTTCACTCGTCGCCCACCGTCCGACCACCCCGTCCGTCACCCGTCGTCCGCCCCGCCGTCGCGGGCGTCGCGGATCATCTCCTCGGCTGTCCGGCCACCCCGGTTGTTGGGGTTCGTCACGGGCGCGGGCTCCCGGGGCGGGGCAGTCCGGGGCGGGGCGGCCCCGGCCGGCTCGCGCGGCGCCTCGGGCGCGCGCGGCGCGCCTGGCCCGCGTAGGCGGGGCGGTGGCTGGCCCCGCGGGTCCGGCGGCCCGATGCGGCCGCGGTCGGCCGCCCCGCTCCACCCGGCGTCGCGGGCGGGGCGGCCCGACCCGAGCGCGGGGCGGTCCTGCTCGGGCCGCTCGATGTCCAGACTGTCGCCGCGGAGCGGCCGGTCGACGTCCCACCCCGCCCCGTAGGCGCCGTCGCCCCACGGGTCGTCCTCCCACGAGCCGCCGCCCCAGGGGTCGCCCGTGGTCAGCGAGTCCGCGCCGAAGGCGAAGTCGAACGTCTCGGGCGGGGCGGGGAGCGTGGCCGGCGGGAGCCGGTCCTGCACGCGCGAGAGGAAGCCGGCGACGACGGGCAGCGCCGTCTTCGACCCCTCGCCGGTCGCCTTGGAGCGGAACGTGACGCGCGGGTCGTTGAACCCGACCCAGGCGCCGACGGCGAGGCCGGGGCGGAGCGCGATAAACCAGCCGTCGGCGTAGCGCTGCGTGGTCCCGGTCTTGCCGGCCAGGTCGCCGGTCGCGCCCAGCCGGCGGAGGTCGCGGCCGGTCCCCCGGTCGACGGCCGCGCGCAGCATCTGGACGAGGTTGCGGGCGTCGCGGCGCGTGAGCACCTGCGCGCCGGTCCCGCCGAACGTGTCGAGCACCTGGCCCGACGCCGTCTCGACGCGCGTGATGAGCAGGGGCGCGCGGCGGAGGCCCTCGTTGGCGGCCGTCCCGTAGGCGCTCACCATTTCGAGCAGCGTGACCGGGCTCGTGCCCAGGCCGATCGACGGGACCACGTCGAGCGGGCTCTCGACCCCCATCTGCTGGGCCACGAGCGCGACCCGGTGCGGGCCGACCTCCTGCGTGAGCCGGGCCGTCGCCGCGTTCTTCGAGTAGGCCAGGGCGTCTTCGAGCGTGCCGGCGCTGACGCCGCCGGTCGGCGTCCACTCGGTCCCGTCGTCCAACTCGACGGTCGCCGCCCCGCCCTCGATCTCATCGTCGGGGGCGTAGCCGCGCTGGAGCGCGCTCGCGAACACGAACGCCTTGAACGTCGAGCCCGGCTGGCGCCGCGCGACGCCGGCGTGGTCGTACTCGTCGACGGCAAAGTCGCGGCTGCCCACATAGGCGCGGACGGCGCCGGTCTCGGGGACGAGCGCCACGAGCGCGGCCTCGACGCGGCGGACCGCCCCGCCCACCGAGTCGACGAGCGCGCGGTCGGCGAGCGCGTCGGCCTCGGACGCGCCGCCGTCGCGGAGCCGGGCGTAGGCGTCGGTCCGCCGGAGCGCGGCGTCGAGGGCGCGGCGGGGCGGCCCGCGCCGCCACTGGGCGTCGGCCGTCCGCTGGAGCCGCTGGGCGCGCTCGGCGACGGCGGCCTCGGCCTCGCGCTGGAGGCCCAGGTCCAGCGTCGTCCACACGACGAGCCCGTCTCGGTCGACGTCGTACCCGCGCGGGACGGCCCACGCGTCGAGCGCGGCGCGGACGGCGGCCGTAAAGTGCGGCGCGGCGCTGTAGGTCGACGGCTGCGGCGCGAGCTCGACGCCGAGCGGGGCGGCCTGGTAGCGCGCGGCGTCGGCGCGGGAGAGCGCGCCGGTGTCGGCCATGAGCCGGAGCACGAGGTCGCGGCGCTTTTTGGCCGCCTCGGGGCGGCGGACCGGGTTGTAGGCGTCCGGCCCCTTCAGCATGGCCACGAGCGTGGCCGCCTGCGGGACCGTCAGGTCGGGGGCGTGCGCGCCGAAGTAGGTCCGCGCGGCGAGCTCGACGCCGGTCGCGTTGTACAGGAACGGGACCGTGTTGAGGTAGGCCTCCAGGATCTCGCGTTTGGTGTGGTCGCGCTCGATGGCGCGGGCCGCCAACATCTCCATCGTCTTCCGGCGGACCGTCCCCTCGCTCCCGATCTCCTCGGGGAACAGGTTCCGCGCCAGCTGCTGCGTGACCGTCGAGCCGCCCTCGCGGCGCCCCCTCGCCGTGTTCCACACGGCCGCCGCCGTCCGCCGGACGTCGACGCCGCCGTGGGCGTAGAACCGGCGGTCCTCGGTGGCCAGCAGGGCGTCGACGAGGTGGAGCGGGATGGAGTCGAGCGGCACCCACTCGCGGAAGTCGGGCTCGAACTGCGTCAGCCGCTTCCCGCGTACGTCGAGGACCACCGTCGGCTGGGACCGCGTGGCCCGGGCCAGCGCGTAGGCGTCGGGCGTGCTCTCCGCGAGCCGCCACGCGTAGCCCGCGAACGCGAGCGCGCCGACGAGCGCGAGCGCGAGCGCGAACCCCACCGCCCCGCCCACGGCCGCCATCAGCCGGCGCCCCCACCCCGCCTCCGGGTCACGGACGGCCTGCGCCCACCGCACGAGCGGGTTCCACGATCGGCGAGCGGGCGCCCAGCGCTTGGCGGGGCGGCCGATGGAGCGGCGGGACGACACGGGCGGGGCGGGCAGGAGACCGGGAGCCTACGACGCCTGCGAAGGCCGTGCCACCGTCGGGCCGCCCCGCCCAGCGCCCTCGCACCAGACGGGCCATGAGCGGGAGGTCCGTAGGTTGCAGAGCCTCCGGCCGAGCGCGGGCGGGGCGGCCGGCACGGGCACGCCACCCCGCCCTCACCGGGCGGGGCTGTCAGAGACTGTTCGGTAGAGGTTCTCCCTCCCCCACCGGGGGAGGGCCGGACCCAAAGGGCCGGGAGGGGGACAGACGTCGGAGCGACCGCCGAGGGCGGGGCGGCCGACACGGGTCCCCCCTGGCTGCGCCGGCCTGACGGTCCCCGGCCTCCCCCGCTGGGGGGAGGAGACTCGAAGCAGGCTACCTAACAGCCTCTCAGACGGGGCGGGGCGGCTGCTCGTTTCCTCTTTCCCCGCCCCCGTTTCCCCTGCTAGTACCGCGTCGTGACCGACTTCCGCTTGAGCGCGCTCAGCCACCGCGTGATGTCGATGCCCTTGGGGCACGCCTGGACGCAGTTGAAGATCGTGTAGCACTTCCACAGGCCGTCCTTCGAGTCGACCACCTTCAGGCGCTCCTCGGGCTCCGTGTCGCGGCTGTCGAACACGTAGCGGTACGCCTTGAGCATGGCCGCCGGGCCGAGGTAGTCCGGGTCGGCCCAGGTCGAGGGGCACGAGTGCGTGCACGCCCCGCACATGATGCACTTGGTCGCGTCCTCGATCACCGCGTGCTGCTCGGGGCTCTGGATCCGCTCCTTGACCGGCGTCGCCTCGTCGTTGATGAGCCACGGCATGACCGCCCGGTACTTGTCGAAAAATCGCGACTGGTCGACCACCAGGTCCTTGATCACCGGCGCCGCCGGCAGCGGCTCGAACGTGACCGTGTCGCCGTCCTTCAGGCCGAGGTCCTGGACGAGGATCGAGCAGGCGAGTTGGTTCTCGCCGTTGATCTTCATGGCGTCCGACCCGCAGATGCCGTGGGCGCAGCTCTTGCGGAATGTGAGCGTCCCGTCGAGGTGCCACTTGACGTAGTGGAGCAGGTCGAGCGCCCGGTCCATGGCCTCGGCCGGGACCTGGAACGCGTCGAAGTGCGGGCGCTCGTCGGTCTCCGGGTTGAACCGCTTGACCTTGACGGTCAGCGTCATCGTCGGCGCCGCCCCGCCCGCACGGCGGCGCGGGGTGTTCGAGGGCGACTTTTCGGCCTCCTCGACGCGGTCTTCGATGGGCTCGGTGACGGGTGTGGGATCGTCGGTCATGGGATGAGAGGTCGAGGGGTGCGGGGTGGAGAAGTGCGGGCGGGGCGGGACGGCGTTCTGCTCGTCCCCCATCCCCTATCCCTCTCCATCCCTCCTTTAGTATTTCCGCTCCTTCGGCTGGAACTGGGTGATCACGACGTCCTTGTAGCCGATCTCCACCCCGCCCTTCTGGTCGCTCCAGAACAGCGTGTGCTTGAGCCACTCGTCGTCGTTCCGCTCCGAGTAGTCCTCGCGGAGGTGGGCGCCGCGGCTCTCGGTCCGGTTTCGCGCCGAGACCGTAATCGCCTCGGCGTAGTCGACCATGAACTGGACCTCGACGGCGTCCATGAGGTCGGTGTTGAACCGCTTGCCCTTGTCGTCGCACGTGACGTGGGCGGCCCGCTCGCGGAGCGACTGGAGGTCGCCGAGCGCGTCCTGCAGAGTGTCGTCGGTCCGATAGACCGAGACGTTCTTCATCATGGTCTCCTGGAGGTCCGTGCGGACGACGACAGCCTTTTCGCCGGCGTCGACGGGCCGGCTCAGGATCGAGTCCAGCATCTCGCGCGTCCGGGCCTCCGGCTTGTCGCCGAGCGGGAGCCGCGCGTTCCCCTCCTGGCGGATCTGCTTGGCCATCGCCATGCCTGTCCGGCGCCCGAACACGACGAGGTCGAGGAGCGAGTTCGTCCCGAGCCGGTTGGCCCCGTGGACGCTCACGCAGGCGCACTCGCCGACCGCGTAGAACCCCTCCACCTTATCGTCGCGGCTGGAGGACTTTACGACCTGGCCGTCGGCGTTCGTCGGGATCCCGCCCATCGCGTAGTGGCACGTCGGGGCGACCGGGATCGGCTGCTTGACCGGGTCGATGCCGAGGTAGACGCGGCTAAAGGTCGAGATCTCAGGCAGCTTGTGCTCCAGCACGTCCGAGCCCACGCCCGTCATGTCGAGCACGACGTGGTCCTTGCCGTTCACGCCCCGCCCCTCGCGGATCTCCTTGTAGATGCACTGCGAGACCATGTCGCGCGGCGCGAGGTCCTTCACCGTCGGCGCGTAGCGCTCCATAAAGCGCTCGCCCTCGGAGTTGCGCAGGATGCCGCCCTCGCCGCGCGCGCCCTCGGTGATGAGGATGCCCAGGCGGTAGAGGCCCGTCGGATGGAACTGGATAAACTCCATGTCCTCCAGCGGAAGGCCAGCCCGGAGCGCGAGCGCGAACCCGTCGCCGGTCCCGGCATGCGCGTTCGAGGTCGTCTTAAAGGCCCGGCCGTAGCCGCCCGTCGCGAAGCACGTGATGGACGCCTCGAACGTGTGGACCTCGCCGGTCAGGATCTCGTAGGCGACGCAGCCCGCGACGGCCTCGCCGTCTTCGGCCGTGATGAGGTCGAGGACCTGGTACTCGTCGTAGAACGTGACCTTGTTCTTGACGCACTGCTCGTAGAGCGTGTGCAGGATCATGTGGCCCGTCCGGTCGGCCGCGTAGCACGCGCGCCGGACCGGGGCCTCACCGAAGTTGCGCGTGTGCCCGCCGAACCGGCGCTGCGCGATCTTGCCCTCGCGGGTCCGCGAGAACGCCACGCCGTAGTGCTCGAGCTCGATGATCGTGCGCGGGGCGTCCTTGCACATCTGCTCGATCGCGTCCTGGTCGCCCAGGTAGTCCGAGCCCTTCGTCGTGTCGAAGGCGTGCCACAGCCAGTGGTCCTCCTCCTCGTTGCCGAGCGCCGCGCCGATCCCGCCCTGGGCCGCGCCCGTGTGGCTGCGGAGCGGGTGGAGCTTCGAGACGACGGCGACGTCCGCCCCGCCCTCGCTCGCGTAGAGCGCGGCCATGAGGCCGGCCCCGCCGGCGCCGACGATAACGATGTCGTGGGAGAGAGTCATGGGAGTGGAGGGATGTGGGATGGAGAGGGATGCGAGAGGGATGAGGAATGCGCGTTCTGCTCATCCCTCCATGCCCCATCCCTCCACCCCTCTGTCTACAAGCCGGCGACGATGACGGAGTACGAGCCGACCAGGAGCAGGACGAGCGCGAGCGTCCACGACAAGGCCGTCGCGCCGACGCGGGCGAGGTCGTTGCGGATGTAGTCGGTGAGGACATTGTTGAGCCCGTAGAACCCGTGGTGCAGCGCGAAGAGCAGGAACAAGAGGTTGAACCCCTTCCAGAGCACGGAATACACCGGATCGGCGAGGCGGAGCATGAGGACGTCGTACGGCGTCACGCTGGCCTCGCCCGGCGGGTGCGTCGGCCCGGGCGCCCCGCCCACGATCTCGCTGTCCTGGGCCGGCACCACGCGCGGCGTCTCGACCGTGCGCACGCCGTCGCGGAGGCGGGCGGCGCGGACGGCCTCGGCGGCCTCCTCGCTGTAGAGCGGGAGCACGCCGGCCTCGGCGTCCTCGGCCGTCACGACCGAGTGCGAGATGGACGCCGTCGTGCGGTCGTAGTGCTGAACCCAGAAGTGGGTGATCAGCAGGAAGATGAGGAACGTGCCCGTGATCCGGTGGGTGAACCACTGAAGGGCGCTGGAGCGGGCCGTGCGGCCGTAAGACGTTGCCATGGCGAGGGCGGGGTGGGGTAGACCGGGCGGTCCTTAGCTGCTGAACCAGTCGACGAGCGCGGCGATCGACGGGTACCCGCCGACGGCGAAGAGCACGGCGGCAACGGCGCCGAGCGTCCAGAACAGCTTCTGCTGGTTCGGGCTCCACCCCATAAAGTCGATGAGCACGATGCGGAGCCCGTTGAGCGCGTGGTAGATCACGGCGCCCAGGAGCAGGAACTCGCCCACCTTGAAGATGGGCGCGTGGTAGCTCGTGATGAGCGCGTTGTAGGCGTCGGGGTTCGTGACCGCCTTGAGCCCCCACACGTGGACCACGAGGTAGCCCACGAGCGCGAGCCCCGTCAGGCGGTGGAGCATCCACGCGAGCATGCCCACGCGGACGCGGTAGCGCTGGACGGTCTTCGGGGTGTACTCGCGGACGGTGTCGGCGGCGACGGCCATGGCGGCGTGGGGCCTGGGGGTGGAAAAGGGCTACCGCCCGGCAGACAGCGAGGTTTCACTCTGGAGTGAAAGTTACGCCCGGGCGGTCGCCCAAAGTACGTCGCCACCGGCGCCTCGTGCCCTCTTTGCACACGCTCCCCCCGACGGCCGGCGCCGCTCGCGCCGCACCGGGCGCTCTACCTTGCCGCCTCACCCATCCCGCCCCGCCCTGGACACGTTGGACGAGGTCCTCGCCTACATCGAGCGCATTCCGGAGCGGATGTGCGCGCCGCCGCAGCCCCGATTTCTCCACGACCTGTCGGCCGGGCTCCAGGGGCGTGGGGCCGTCGTCGAGCTGGGGACGCACGCGGGCAAGTCGACGATCGCCCTGGCGCACGCGCAGCGGTCCCGCCCCGACGGCCGGCCCGTCCACACGGTCGACCTCGTGGAGCACCCGCGCCTCGCGGAGCATCTGGCGGCCACCGGCCTCACCGATTGGGTCGTCCAGACGCAGGCGCGCTCTTCGACCGTCGCGCACGGCTGGTCCGGCCCCATCGAGCTCTTGTGGATCGACGCCGACCACAGCGCGCGCGGGCTGCTCTCCGACCTCCGGCTGTGGACGCCCCACGTCGTGGGGGGCGGGGTGGTGGCCGTCCACGACTACCCGGGCTTCCACGGGGCCGACCAGAAGGCCCGCGCCGTGCGCCGGTTCCTCCTCGCGCGCCCCGACCGATGGCGCGTGATCTCGGACCGGGAGGCCGGGAGCATCTTCGCCGTCGAGCGGCTCCCGCCGGCCGCCCCGCCCTCGCTCCTGCGGCGGAGTCTCGGCCGCGCCCGCTGGGCCGCGCACAGCGCCCGGTTCGTGGTCTCGGAAGCGCTCGACCTCCGGCGCGGCTGACGGTCGTGAGGGCCGCCCCGCCCGCGACCTCAACAACGATGCGGGGGCGCGACCCGAAGGCCGCGCCCCCGTAGAGCGCCGTCGGAGCAGGAGGCCGCTCGGGCGGGGCGGCTAGCCGCGGTCGCCGACCGGCGTCACCGTCTTGCCGCGCGCGCCGACGTACTCGGCGCGGGGGCGGATGAGGCGGTTGTCCTGCCACTGCTCGAGGAGGTGGGCCGTCCACCCCGTCATGCGGCTCATGGCGAAGATCGGCGTGTAGAGGTCGGCCTCGATGCCGAGCAGGTAGTACACGCTGGCCGAGTAGAAATCAACGTTGGCGTCGAGCCCCTTCCGCTCCTTGACCGTCGAGCGGATCGTGTCCGACATCTCGAGCCACCGCGTGTCGCCCTTTTCCTCGGACAGGCCGGAGAGCAGGTTGCGGAGAATCGTGGCGCGCGGGTCGAGCGTCTTGTAGACCCGGTGGCCGATGCCCATGATCTTCTCCTTGTTCTCGATCTTGCGGTCGACGAACTCCTGGGCTGTCTCGCCGGACTCGTCGAGCTCGAGGAGCGTCTTCATCACCTCGATGTTGGCGCCGCCGTGGAGCGGCCCCTTCAGCGCGCCCACCGCGCCGACGACGGCCGAGTACATGTCGGCCAGCGTCGACCCGATCACGCGGGCCGTGAACGTCGACGCGTTCAGGCCGTGCTCGGCGTGGAGCACGAGGGCGGCGTCCATGATCTCCTCGGCGGCCGGGCCGGGCGCCTCGCCGTTGAGCTGGTAGAGGAAGTCGTGGGCCGTCGAGCCCTCGCCCGTGGGCGCGATCACGTCCTTCCCCTTGCGGATGCGGTCGAACGCCGCGACGAGCGTGGGGAGCTTGGCCGTCAGGCGGACCGCCTTGCGGTAGTTGGCCTCGGGCTCCATGACGTCGGCCTCGTCGTCGTAGGCCGAGAGCATGGACAGCGCCGTCCGCATGGCGGCCATCGGGTTGGCGCCCTTCGGCGTGTGGTGCCGGAGGTGGTCGAGCAGGTCGGGGTGGACCTGCCGGGCCTCGCGGAGCTGGCCGTTGAGGTCGTCGAGCTGGCTCTGCGTCGGGAGCTCGCCCTTCCACAGGAGGTAGGCCGTCTCTTCGAACGAGGCGTTCTGGGCCAGGTCCTCGATCGTGTAGCCCCGGTACAGGAGCTCGCCCTTCTGGCCGTCGATGAACGAGAGCTCAGTGTCGAGCGCGGTCACGCCTTCGAGGCCGCGGGACTTCTGGGGCGCCCCGTTGCCGGCGGCGTCGGTGGAGGTGGATGCGGTCGTAGGCTCTGCCATCGGAGGGGTGGGGCGGGGCGGCGGGGCGGGCCGCCGGTGAGACGGGATGCGTGAGATCAGCCTACCCGCCCAGGGCGCTTCGGGTTCGCCCCCGGCCGCCCCATCGGCCGCCCCGCCCGTGATTCCCACGGGATTCCACAGACGCCGCCCCCGCCGCGGTCTTCGCGCCGGATCTGCGAGCGGCCGTGCGGCTGTGCCGTACTTTCGCCGCACGCGAGGAGTGTGTCCGGACCCTCTGATTGACTGGTCTGTTTGCTCCGGCCCCGCCCCGCCCCCCCTCTGCGACGCCGAGCTCCCGGCCTCCCCCGCCTTCGCGGCAGGACCCCGGTTCTCGGCGCCCCCCGACGCGACCGCGTCGCCCATGCACTCGGTGCCCCTCCCGCTCCGCACGCTCGCCCGTTGGGCCGCGCTCCTGGCCGTCTGGCTGGACGCGCGGCCTTCCGTGCGCGTCGCCGCGCGGGCTCCGGCCCCGCCCCGCCCGCCCGCCCCTCGGCCGGCCGGCCGGCGAGCCGCCCCGACCGCCCGACCCCGCGCTGCGGCGCCGGGCGGCCCCCGGAGGCCCGAGCGCCCCGCCCCTGTACCCCTTGAAAAAGCAAATCGTCATCAACGCGAGCAAAGACCGCTCGCGGATCGCCATCGTCGAGGACGGTGAACTCGTCGAGCTCTACGTCGAGAACCCCGACAACGTCCGCACGATCGGCAACATCTACCTCGGACGCGTCCAGAAGGTGATGCCCGCGCTCCGGGCCGCCTTCGTCGACGTCGGACAAAAGCAGGACTGCTTCCTCCACTTTTCCGACCTCACCGACAACTTCCCCCAGCTCCAGGCGCTCGCCGGCGAGGACGTCCCCGGACTCGACGAGCCGGTCCTCGCGCTGGCCCCGGCCAAGCGGATCGCCGAGGACGCGTCGGAGCCCGACGTCGAGGAGACGCTCGAAGTCGAGACGCCCGCCGAAGAGTCGCGCACCCGGTCGTCCCGGAGCCGCCGGGGACGCGGGCGGGGTCGCGGGCGGGGTCGCGGACGCGGCCGGCGCGAGGAGGAGGAAGAGCAGGAAGAGTCCGGCGACGGCCGCCGGAGCCTGCCCGGCGTCATCGATCTGAGCTCGCCGCCCCGCCCGCGCCGGACGGCGAAAACCCGCGAGGCGCCGGAGGACAAGCCGGAGCGCTCCAAAGCGGACCGCTCCCAGGACGAGCCCCGCTCCGAAAGCGCGTCCGACACCTCAGCCCGCCGCCGCCGCCCGCGCGCGGCCGACGCGTCGCCCGACGAGGGCGGGGCGGAACCGGCCGACGCGCCGGCCGGCCGACGCTCCCGCAAGCGGGGCGACAAGCGGGAGGAGACGCCCGCGGAGACGAAGCAGGAAACCACGGGCGGGGCGGAGCCGGCCGCGGAACCCGCCTCGCCGTCCCGCCGCTCGCGCCGCCGCCCCGCCCGCGATGAGGGCGCCGACGACTCGACGGCGGGCGCCGAGCCCGCCGACACCTCCTCGTCCGACGACGCCGACGAGCGCTCCTCCGGCGGCCGCCGCCGCCGTCGCAGCCGCCGTGGGCGGGGCGGTCGGGGCCGTGGCGCCTCGACCGACGCCGCCGAGCAGGGCGCCGAGGCGCGACGCGACGAAGGCCAGGACAACGCTCAGCAGGACAAGAAGAAGGGCCAGGACGACACGCCGCGAGGCCGCCGCTCCCGCCCGTCCCCAAAGGCTGCGGACGCCGGCGCGGGCGAGACCGCAAAGGCGGACGCTAAGAAGGCGGACGACGAGCCGAAGGCCGACGACGCGCCGACCAAGCGCCGCTCGGGGCGCGCGTCCTCGAAAAAGACGCTGCCGTCGTCCATCGACCTGACATCGGGCTCCGGCACGACGTCCGACGACCGCCCCGCCCGCTCCAAGGGCGACGGCGACGGGCGCTCCCGGCGCCGCTCGCAGCGCGACGACGCGGGCGGGGAGGCGACCGACCGGGCCGCCGACACGGCCGACGCCGGCGCAGACGACAAGAGCTCGTCGCGGCGGCGGTCCCGCCGTGGGTCGTCGTCCGACCAGGGCGCGGCCGAGCCGCGCGGGCGCCGGGGCCGCTCGGCGGACGCCGACACGGAGACGACGGGCCGCACGTCCGACGACCCGGACCAGAAGGACCGTGACGAGACCAACGGCGGGCGGGGCGACCGCTCGCGCAGCGGCGGCCGGTCGAACGGGCGCGGCGGCCGCTCGCAGGGCGGCCGCGGGCGGGGCGGCTCGTCCCAAGGCGGCCGGGGCGGGGCCTCGAAGGGCGGGGCGGTCCCGTCCAACGAGGACCTCCTCCGGCGCGACGGCTCGATCATCGTCAAGATCACGAAGGAGCCCATCTCGACGAAGGGGCCGCGCGTCTCGACCGACCTCTCGCTGGCCGGGCGCTTCCTCGTGCTCGTCCCGGCGGCCGACTACGTGGCCGTCTCGAAAAAGATCGAGAGCGCGAAAGAGCGGAAGCGGCTCCGGACGCTCGCGTCGAGCCTCAAGCCCGACGGGTTCGGCGTCATCGTGCGGACCGTGGCCGAGGGCCGCGACGCCAAGAGCCTCGACCAGGACCTCCGCCTGCTGACCGACAAGTGGCGGAAGATGGAGAACAAGCTCAACGAGAAGCCCTCCCCGCCCGTCCTCCTCTACGAGGACGTGAACATGGTGTCGTCGGTCATCCGCGACCTGTTCTCGGACGACTACGACCGCATCCTCGTCGACGACGAGAAGGTGTACCGCAACGTCAAGGCCTACGTCAAGGCCGTGGCGCCGCAGATGGCCGACAAGGTCGAGCTCCACAAGGGGCGGACCTCGGCGTTCCGGTCGGTCGGCATCGAGAAGCAGGTCGAGGAGGCGTTCTCGCGCCGCGTCAACATGAAGGGCGGCGGCTACCTCTACATCGAGACGACGGAGGCCATGCACGTGGTCGACGTGAACTCGGGCCGGGCGGGGCGGGGCAAGAGCCAGAAGCAGAACCTTATCGACGTCAACGTCGAGGCCGCGCGCGAGGTCGCCAAGCAGCTCCGGCTGCGCGACCTCGGCGGCATCATCGTGGTCGACTTTATCGACCTCCGGTACGACCGCGACCGCAAGAAGGTGACCGACGCGCTGAAAAAGGCGTTCGAGAAGGACCGGGCCGTGACGAAGCTGCTGCCCATGTCCGACTTCGGGCTCGTCCAGATCACGCGCCAGCGGCTCCGCCCGTCGATCACGACGCGGACCACCGACGAGGACGGCGAGCCTCTCGCCGGAGCCGCCGCGGCGGCGGCGGCCGGGGCCGGCGAGATCGGCGAGGTCGGCGGCCGGGCCGAGCCCGAAGCCCCGCTCGTCGACGACGTCCCCGAGCCCGACGACCTCCGCGGCGACCCGCGCGAGACGGCCGCGCGCGGGGCGGGGCGGAGCGACCGCTCAGCAGACCGTTCGGCGGACCGCCCCGCCCTCGCCCCCGAGGAGGTCACGCCGCAGGCGCTGGCCGGCCGCATCCGCACGTGGCTCGAGAGCTACCGGCAGTCGGTCGCCGAGGAGTACCAGGGCCGCCCGATCGTCGTCCGCGTGCACCCGCTGCTGGGCGCGTACCTGCGCCGCGGGTTCCCATCGCCGCTCACGCGGTGGCGGCTGAGCCTGCGCGGGCTCCCGTTCCAGATCGACGACGACCCGACGGTCGACCCGCTCGCGTTCGACGTCCGCGACCAGAAGTCGGGCCGGCCGCTCCTGAAGAAGTACGCGGCGTGAGGGATGAAGGGGTGGGGGATAAAGGGATAAGCAGAGGGGCCGCCCGTCCCTCCCCTCCCCGCATCCCTCGATCCCTCCCCCATCCCGCATTCCTCCCCCCGTGAAGCCCCCCGCCGTCATCGCTGCGCTGGAAGACGCCCTCGGGCAGCTCGGCGTGCGCGTGCGGCGCGAGCGGGGGCCGTTCCGGGGCGGCCTGTGCGTGGTCGACGGCGAGGAGGTGGTGGTCGTGAACCGGGCGCAGCCGCCCGAGGCGCAGGTCGCCGTGCTGGCCGAGGCGGTCCGCGCGAGCGACCACGACGGGCTCTACCTCCGCCCCGCCGTCCGCGCCGCGCTCGACGACGCCTGGGCCGCCGCCGACGCCGGCCGCGCCGACGGACCCGACGCGGGCGGACCCGACGCGGGCGGGGTGGAGGACGGGGACGCCGCGTGAGCACGCCGCCCCGCCCCGCCCCGCCCGATGCGCACCCGTCTCCCGCCCCGCCCCGCGCGGGCGGGGTGGAGAAGACGAGTTCGGGCGGGGCGGAGACGGCAGGCGAGCCCGCGGAGGGGCGCCCGGCCGAGACGGCGCCGGCGCTCACGGTGACGCTGCTGGGGACGGGGACGTCGACGGGCGTCCCAGTCATCGGGTGCCGGTGCGCCGTGTGCACGTCGGACGACCCGCGCGACCGGCGGCTCCGGACGTCGGCGCACGTCGTGGCGCACACGGCCGCCGGTGACGTCCACCTCCAGATCGACACCGGGCCGGACTTCCGCGAGCAGGCGCTCCGGGCGGGCGTCTCGGCCGTCGACGCCCTCCTGGTGACGCACGAGCACTTCGACCACGTCGTCGGCCTGGACGACCTCCGCCCGTTCTTTTTTGAGACGAAGGCGCCGGTCCCCGTCTTTGCCCAGCCCTCGACGGCGGACTCGCTCCGCGACATGTTCCGGTACATCTTCGACCGGACGTACCCCGGCTCGTCGGTCCTCGACCTCCACCCGGTCGACGGCCCGTTCGTCGCGTCGGCGCGCGAGGCGCCGGCGGCGCGCGTCGAGGTCGTGCCCGTGCCAGCGGTCCACGGGCGGTTCCGGGTGCTCGGGTTTCGGATCGGGGCGTTCGCCTACCTTACCGACGTGAACGGCGTGCCGCCGTCGAGCCGGGCGCTCCTGGAGGGTGTCGAGACGCTCGTGCTCGACGGGCTCCGGCCCGAGCGGCACCCGTCGCACTTCTCGTTTGCCGAGGCGGCCGCGTTCGCCCAGTCGCTCGGCGCGCGCGAGACGTGGCTCACGCACGTGACGCACGCGGTCACGCACGTCGAGGCCGACGCCTCGCTGCCGCCGGGCGTCCGCCTGGGGTACGACGGGCTGGTGCTGGAGGTGGCCGCGGCGTAGCGGCCGCCCCGCCCCAGGGGCCAACGCGCGGCGGGGTTTCCAGCGCACGTGGCCGGCGCCGGCGGCGCGCGTGGGGCGGGCGGGGCGGCGTAGGGAGCGCCCCCACTCCAATTCCAACTTCGGCGCAAGGCCGTGCATCGCAGAATCCGGCATCTACCTTGCGGGTTGGCTCTCCTCCATTTTGGCGCCCTGCGCCGATCCACCACGACGGTTTCCTCTATGCCCTTTTTGTCACCGCCCCGCCCGCTCGTCCGGCAAACCCTGACCCGCGCGGCCTCAATGCTCGCCCTGCTCGCCCTCGCGGCTGGCCCGGCCAGCGCGCAGTACGCGACAGGCCTCGCCGCCCCCTTCGGGATCACCCAACTCGCCGACGGCCGCGTCGTTGTCACGGAGGCGTTCGGCGGCCAGGCCACGATCGTCACCGAGGAGACCGCCGGCGGCGCGCTGTTCCCGGGGAGCGAGGCGCTCGTCACGCCCACCGGCATCATCCAGCTCCCCGACGGCGACGTGCTGATCGCCGACTTTAACGAGGACAACGGGCGCCAGCCTGACCAGGTCGTGCGAATCTCGGACGGGGTCGCGACTCTATTCGCGACGGGCCTGAGCAACCCGCAGGGCCTGACCCTCCTCTCCAACAACGACGTCCTCATCACAGAGGGCGGGTCGGGCCGGATCAGCCGGATCAGTAACGGCACGCGGTCGGTGTTCGCGGACACTACCACTGCCCCGCTCAGCGCTCCGAACGGGATCATCCAGATCGCAGATGGCCGCATTTTGGTCGCGAGCACGAACGCGGGCAACACAACGGACCCCAACGGCCCCGACGACAAGATCTTAGCCTTCGACGTCGATGGGAATCTCCTCGGGACGTTCGCGACGCTGTCGGCGCCCCGAGGGCTCACGCAGCTCGCAGACGGCCGGATCGCGGTGACGGCGGACAAAAGCCTCGTGCTCTACAACCCTGATGGGACTGTCAGCAACGTGATCACGACAAGCCTCATCAACCCGTTCGGCGTTACCCAACTCCCCGACGGCCGCATCCTCGTGGCGGACCCGAACTTGTCGAGCACGGGGACGACGGGCGAGACGGGCACAATCCGCGCCTTCCCGCTTCCCCCGCCGGTCTCGTCCGAGCCGGCCGCGTCGGCCGGCGTGACGATCGGCGATGCGTTCCCGAACCCGTCGACGGGCCGGGCCACGCTCGAGCTCACGGTCTCCGATCCCCAGGCCGTCCGTGTGACGGTGTACGACGTGCTCGGCCGCGAGATGGCCGTCGCGTTCGACGGCGCCGTCCGCCCGGGCGCCACGGCGCGCGTGGCGCTGGGCGGGGCGGACCTCGCGCCCGGCACCTACGTCGTCCGCGTGTCGGGCGAGGCGTTCGCCGAGTCCCGCCGGCTCACGGTGGCGCGCTGACGCATCCGCCCCGCCCGCGTGGGCGGGGCGGACGATTCGACCGGCGAGGCCGGGGCTCCTCTGGGGGTCCCGGCCTCGCTCGTTTCGGCCCACCCCGCTCCCGACTCGGGCGGGGCGGCAGAGCAGGGCGGTACCTTGCGGCTCCCCCCGCTGCCCGCATGCCCGCCCCGCCCGTCCTGGTCCTCAACGGACCGAACCTGAACCGCCTCGGCCTCCGCGAGCCCGACGTCTACGGCACCGAGACGCTGGCGGACGTCGAGGCCGGACTTCGGCGGCGGTTCCCCGACGTCGACCTCCGGTTCGAGCAGCACAGCGGCGAGGGCGCCCTCGTCGACGCGCTCCACGCGTCCGACGGCTGGGGCGGGGTGGTCCTGAACCCGGGCGGCTACGCCCACACGTCGGTGGCGCTCCGCGACGCGGTCGCCTCGGTGTCGGTGCCGGTCATCGAGGTCCACGTGTCGAACGTGTACGCCCGCGAGAGCTTCCGCCACCGGTCGCTGGTGGCGCCCGCCTGCGCCGGCGTGATCGTCGGGTTCGGCGTGGCCGGCTACTCGCTCGCGGTGCAGTACCTCGCGGACCGGGCCGAGCGGTGAGCGAGCGCCCCGAAGGCGAGCCGCCCCGCCCGGGCGGGGCGGGCTCCGAGCGGCCCGACGACGTGCGGCCGGCGCCGCAGTCGGTCGCGGAGCCGCAGACCCCCGCAGGGGACGGCGAAGCCAACGAGCCGTCGCCCGACGACGCGCTCGCCCCGAGCGGGCTGAGCGCGCCCGACCCCGGCGCCGAGGCGCTCGCTGAGGCCGACGCCGCGCCGGGCTCGCCGGCCGAGGCCGCCGACGTCGACCCCGAGGCCGCCCCGCCCCCAGCCGATCCACCGCGCGCCACCCCGCCCAGCGACGCCGAGGGCGGGGCGGGGCAGGGTGAAAAGGGCGCCTCGGGCGGGGCGGGCTCCGGCGCGCTGCTCGTGGCCGCCGGCATCTTCGCGAGCCGCGTGATCGGGCTCGTCCGCGACCGGGCCGTCGCGTTCTTCTTCGGGAGCGGGGCCTTTGCCGACGTGTACCGGCTCGCGCTGCGGGCGCCCAACTTCCTCCAGAACCTGCTGGGCGAGGGCACGCTCTCGGCGTCGTTCATCCCCATTTACTCGCGGATGCTGGAGGAGGGCCGGGAGGAGGAGGCCGGGCGGTTCGCCGGCGCCATCTTCGGGCTGCTGGCCGCCGTCGCGTCGGCCGCGGCCGTCCTGGGCGTGCTCCTCGCCGAGCCGTTCGTGGCCGTCATCGCGTCGGGGTTTCTGGACGACGCCGACAAGCTCCGGGCGGGGACGATCGTAGTCGACCGCTTCGAGCTGTCGGTCCGCGTGGTCCGGCTGACGTTCCCGATGACGGCGTTCCTGGTGCTCAGCGCGTGGGCGCTCGGCGTCTTGAACAGCCACCGGAAGTTTCTGCTGTCGTACTTCGCGCCGGTCGCGTGGAACGTGGCCCTCATCGCGGCCCTCTTCGGCGGGGCGACGCTCTACTTCGACGACCCGCTGGGGATCGGCGCGCTCGACGTGGTCCCGGCCGACGCGCTCAGCCGCCTGCTCGTCGCCGTGTTCGTGGGCGGCATCGTGGGCGGGATCCTCCAGTTCGGCGTCCAGCTCCCAACGGCGCTGAAGCTGATGAAGGGGTTCCGGCCGCGGCTGTCGCTGCGCGTCGAGGGCGTGCGCGAGGCGATCCGCGCGTTCGTGCCCGTTGTGCTCGGGCGGGGCGCGTACCAGCTCTCGGGCTACCTCGACTTCTGGCTCTCGACGTTCGTAGCCGCCGGCGCGCTGGGCGCGATCGGCTACGCGCAGACGCTGTACCTGCTGCCGATCTCGCTGTTCGGGATGAGCGTGGCGGCCAGCGAGCTCCCCGAGCTCAGCCGGATCTCGAAGGCCGAGCTCGACCGCTTTCTCGGCCGCGTGTCGGGGTCGGTCCGGCAGATCTTCTACCTGATCGTCCCGACGGTCGTGGGCTACCTCGGGTTCGGCTCGCTCGTCGTCGGCGCGTTCTACCAGACGGGGCAGTTCGACCTCAACGACACGTGGCAGGTCACGTTCGTGCTCATGGCCTACACGCTGGGCATGACCGCGACGACGGCGGGGCGGCTCCTGCAGAACGCGTTCTACGCCCTCAACGACACCAAGACGCCGGCGCGGATCGCCGTCTGGCGCGTGGCGGTCTCGGCTGTCATCGGGGCCGCGCTCATGTTCTACCTCGACCGCTTTAGCGTGAGCGGGCTCCTGGGCATCCCGTCCGAGGGCGAGCCGCTGCGGCTGGGCGCCGTCGGCCTGGCGCTGGGCTCGGCGGTGGGGGCGTGGGTCGAGCTGTGGCGGCTCGTCCGCGCGCTCCGGGCGCACGAGCCGGCGTTCCGGCTCCCGTGGGGCGGGGCGGCGCGGATGCTCGGGCTGGCCGGGCTGGCGGCGATCCCCGCGGCGGCCGTGCGGTGGCTCGTCCCGGCCGACCCGTTCCCGGTCTGGCTCTACGGGGCCGGCGTCGTCGCCGTCTACGGGCTGGCCTACCTCGCGCTGGGCCACCTGCTCGGGCTGCCCGAATCGGACGCCTGGCTCGGCCGGTTCCTCCGCCGCGCAAAGCGGGGGTAGCGGGTTCGGGGTTCGGGGTTCGGGGTTCGGGGTTCGGGGTTCGGGGTTCGGGGTTCGGGAAGATGAGGGCCGCCCCGCCCCTGGCGTCGAGGGCGGGGCGGCGCGTTGTCCCGACGTTGTCCACCCCGCCCCGCCCCGCCCGCACGCTCTGCGCCGCCCGTACCCTGGCGTTTGGGTTCTGACCCTCCGAACCCTGAACGTCTGAACCTCGAACCTTGAACCACCCCGCCCTGTGGCTGGATACCGCGGACACCTCGCCGGCGCCACCGTCTTCTACGGCCTCTACCTGGCCGCGCTCGCCCTCGTCTACTCCGTGGACCAGGCGTACCGCCAGTTTTCGGACCTCGAACTCGTCGCCATCCCCATCGCTCTGTTTGGCCTGTGCCTGATGTTCGGGCTGTGGCCGGACGTCGACACCAACTCGAAGGGGCAGAACCTGTTCTACTCGATCTTCTTCGTCGTCGACGTGGTCCTGATCGCGACGCGGCACACCGAGGAGGCGGCCTACCTCGGCCTGTTCTGCATCCTTCCGGCGCTGGGGAAGCACCGCGGGTGGACGCACACGACGTGGGCCATGCTGCTCATCCCGAGCCCGCTCCTGGCCCTGCCCCTGGTCCTCGCGCCCGACGCGCCGCTCGCGGGGCTCCCGTTCTACGGCGCCGCCGTCGTGGGCTACTTCAGCCACCTCGTCATGGACGGCCTCGTCGTCCGCCTGCCGGGCCGCCGCCGCCGGGCGGGGTGGTAGCGGGCAGCGGGCAGCGGAAGACCACCGCCCCGCCCACGCCGGAGCGGGGCGGCGGCTGTAGCGGCGTTGCATGCAACGCCGTCGGGCTGCGGGACGTGGGCGGGGCGGCGACGGGCGGGAACGTCCCAGACCGCCCCGCCCTCACGAACTGGGCGGGGCGGTGACCCTGGCCGTGTCCCGCGCGTGGCGGAACCGCCCCGCCCACGGGCGACCGCCGGTCGCCCCTACGACGGGCGGGGTGGGCGGAACTTTTTGCGGCGCCCGCCCCATCCTCCTCTCCTCCTCTCCTCCTCTCCTCCTCTCCTCCTCTCCTCCTCTCATGGACTTTCTCTTCAAGTCGTGGACGTCGCTCGGCAAGACGATCCTGACGGCCGCCCTCATCTACCCGCTCCTCATCGTCGTCCTGCGGGCGGGCGGCAAGCGGACGCTCTCGAAGATGAACGCGTTCGACTTTATCGTGACCGTCGCCATCGGGTCGCTCCTGGCCTCGACCGTGCTCTCGACGGCCTCGCTGGCCGAGGGCGTCGGAGCCATCGCGGCGCTCGTCGTGCTCCAGACCCTCATCACCTGGCTCTCCATCCGGTCCGACCGCTTCGAGAAGCTGATCAAGTCGCAGCCGACGCTCATCTTCCACGACGGCCAGTACATCGAGCGGGCCATGCGGGACCAGCGCGTCACGCGCGAGGAGATCCGCAACGCGATCCGCACGTCGAGCTCGGCCTCGGTCGAGGACACAGCGGCCGTCGTCTTGGAGTCCGACGGCTCGTTCTCGGTTCTGTCGAAGGTGAAGGACGGGAAGGCCGAGGCGCTCGCGGGCGTCGACGGCGCCGAGGGGCGCTGGGACATCGACCCCGTGCAGGGACCGTTCACGAACCCCGAGCCCGGTGTGAGTTAGGCCGCCCCGCCCGCGCTACCAGCCGGCGCGGCGGCGCCAGACGAGAGCTGCGCCGAGCGCGGCGGCACCCGCGGCGAGCTTGAGGGGGAGCGGGTCAGGCACCGGCGGCGGCAGCGCCACGATGCCCGTCTCGTCGGCGACGGCCGGGGCGCGCCCGTAGCGGTGGCCGACGGGGACCTCGACGTGGCCGTCGTAGGCGCGCAGCAGCGTGCCCACGCTGAGGCCCGTGATCGGCAGCCCGTGCCCGGCTCCGACCGCCGTCGGGTCGAGCTCGGCGAGGCGGTGGACGCTCGCCTGCGTGGCCTCCCAGTCGGGCGTGAACGGGGCCGGCGGCCGGTCGATCTGCTTCGGCTTCGTGACCTGGGCCGTCCAGCTGTCGAGGTCCATTGTGGCAAAGGCGTCGCCGGCCAGGAGCAGGCGATCGTCGTCGCGGAGCAGGGACACGTGGCCGGCCGTGTGGCCCGGCGTGTGCAGCCACCGCCACCCGGGCAGGCCGGGCACCGAGCCGTCGTCGGGGAGGGCGCGGACGCGGTCGCCGAAGTCGTACCCGGTCGTCGGGAAGAGCCGGCTGAGGGTGGAGATGGCGCCGGGGATGGTCGGGTCCTGGGGCGCGTAGTCCGAGCGGCCGGTGAGGTAGGGGAGCTCAAGCGGGTGCGCGTAGACGGGCACGTCCCACGCGCGGGCCAGCGCGAGCGCCGAGCCCGCGTGGTCGAAGTGCCCGTGCGTGAGGACGATGGCCTCGGGCCGCGCGCCGGCCCCGAACCGGGCCTCGGCCGCCGCCCGCGTCAGCGCCGCCGTCTTCGGCAGGCCGGTGTCGACGAGCACCCACGGCTCGCCCGGCGTCCCGACGAGGTAGGCGTTGACGAACCCGATGGGCACTCGGGCGACTCCAGGGGCGAACGGGTCGACGGCGAACGAGGCGGTCATGGGCGGTCCGGCGGGCGGGGTGGCGTCGGTCAACGCGCCGCCCCGCCAAGCGTTCGCGGCACCGGGCGGGGCGGCACTGGGCGGGGCGGCAACGGGCAACCGCCGGTCGCCCCTACGGGGTCGTGCGCGGGCGGGGCGGAACAAAACGGGCACCACCCCGCCCCCGCGTCTCATCCCTCATCCCTCATCCCTCATCCCTCATCCCTCATCCCCCGCCTACGCCACCGCCGACCCCAGGAACGTGACCGTCCCCGCGTCGGCGTCGACGCGGGCGGGGAGGCCGACGGGAACCGTGTAGACCGGCGAGGTGTGGCCGATGGGGGCGCCGAACACGGTCGGGCAGTCGTAGCCCCGGAGGTGCTCGCGGATCGTCCGCTCGGCGGACCACGTCGAGTCGCCGTCGGTGCACCGCGCGCACTGGCCGAACACGACGGCGGCCGGGGCGCGGAGGAAGCCGGCCATCTCGAGCTGCGTGAGGAGCCGGTCGACCCGGTAGGCCTCCTCGGACACCTCCTCGAAGAAGACCACGGCCCCGTCCGTGTTGGGGAGGTAGCCCGTCCCCGCGAGCGCGGCCAGGACCGAGAGGTTGCCGCCGACGAACGGCCCCTCGGCCACCCCGCCCCGGACCGTCTGCGTCTGGTCCCGGATGAGGCGCGTCTCGGGCGCGAGCGCGAGCGGCTCGCCGTCGACGACGGTCTGGAAAAAGCTCTCCACCACCTCGTCGCTCCACGACGAGATGCCGACCGGCCCGTGGAACGTGACGAGCCCGGTCCGCGCCCAGATGGCGACGAGGAGCGACGTGATGTCCGAGTAGCCGACGATGGGCTTGGGGTTGGCGGCGATCGCGTCGAAGTCGAGGAGCGGGAGGATCCGGGCGGCCCCCCACCCGCCGCGGATGGCGACGATGGCGTCGACCGCGGGGTCCTCGACCATCCGCATAAAGTCCTCGGCGCGCTGGGCGTCGGTGCCGGCCAAGAAGCCCTGCTTGGCCAGGACGTTGCGGCCCAGGCGGGTCTGGAACCCGAGCGCGCGGAGGTCCTGGATGGCCTCGGAGACCTGGGTCGCCGACTCGATCACGCCGGCCGGCGCGACCAGCCCGACCGTCCCGCCCCGCTGGAGGCGCGGCGGGAGCACGAGGGACTGCGCGGGCGGGGCGGCTTCCGCGGGCGGGGCGGCCTCCGCAGGCGGCGCGGCTTCAGCAGGCGGGGCAGGCAGCGGGGCGGCCTCGGCGACGGGCACGTCGCCGGCGGGCGGACGAGCGGGCGGGGCGGGCGGCGGGCGCCACGCGGTGCCGCACCCGGACAGGGCGGCGCCGGCGGCGCCGACGCCGAGCCAGCGGAGCGCCTCGCGGCGGGACGAGAATCGGGAGTCGGACAACGGCGGGCGGAGCAGGCGGGCGGGGCGGCGAGTGTAACGAGGGCACGGCCCCGCTGGCACCGAAAGATCGCCGGGCGGGGCGGCGACGTGCGGCCGCCCCGCCCTCGTCACGGCCGCCCCGCCCGGCGCGGCGGCCGGGGCGCGTAGCTTGGGGCCTCCCCCCGACCCGACGACCCGTGGCCCGCATCATCCACGCCGGCGACACGCCGGCCAAGCGCCGCCGCGCGCACACCCGCTCGTGCGCCGAGGCCCTCCGCCTGCTCGCCCAGCGCCCCGGCCTCGCCGCCGGCGTCTTCGACGCCGAGGCCAAGGACCTCGCCGCGTTCCTCGCCTTCCACCTCCGCGGCATCGAGGGGACGATCGAGGGGAGCGCCCAGTCGTGGGACGACCGCGGCTACTGGAAAAAGGCCGAGGCGCTCCGCGAGGACTACCGCTGGACGCGGTGGACGGCCGAGTCGCTCGAAGAGCTCCTCGTCGCCCAGAGATGGGACGAGGTCGTCCCCGTGCTCCTCGACCTCGTCCCCCGCTTTGCCGACGTCAACGTGAGCAAGATGACGCGCGACGCCGACCAGTGGGTCGGGGCCTACCGCGCGCTCGTCCGCCGGCAGGAGGCGTGAGCGGGGCGGACGCGGGCGGGGCGCCCGGGCGGGGCGGCCTCCGCACGCGCGACGACGGCGGGCGCCGGCTCGTCCACGACCCGGTCCGCCGGCGGTGGGTGGCGCTGACGCCCGAGGAGCGGGTCCGCCAGGAGCTCCTGCTCGACCTCGTGGCGCTGGGCTACCCCGTCGGCCTGCTGGCCGTCGAGAAGGGGCTCGCCTACCGCGGCCTCTCGTGGCGCGCCGACGTGGTCGCCTACGGCCGCGACGGGCGCGCGCGGCTGCTCGCCGAGTGCAAGGCGCCGGGCGTGGCCATCGGCCAGAAGACGTTCGACCAGCTCGCCCGCTACAACGCCGTCCTCGACGCCCCCGCCCTCGTCGTCGACAACGGCGCCGCGCGGTACTGCTGCGTCCGCGACGGGGCGGGGTGGCGCTTCGTCGACGCGCTGCCGGCGTTCGGGGAGGGCGAGAGCAGGTAGAGCGGGAGAGCGGGAGAGCGGGAGAGCGGGAGAGCG